>CAMPYS010000002.1 GCA_946998295.1 uncultured Prevotella sp. | reverse complement strand
AACGCAACAACGACTCTATAAGGAACGGTAAAGCGTTTCTATAAGGAACGCAACAACGACTCTATAAGGAACGGCAAAGCGTTTCTATAAGGATCGCAATAGCGACTCTATAAGAACGACAAGAACGCCACATAAACTATACATGTTGTTATATATAAGTAGTTAGGAAAAGAATAAAAATATGTATAAGCGACGTTATTTATAAATATTAACGTAACTTTGCCCTAAATATTAATTATGAAGAAAAGAAGTTATATAAAAAGCTTTTTAAAATTAGTTTCGCTCCCGATAAGTAAGAACTTTACTTTTTAAAAATATATTGTACGATATATAAAAGTATTATAAAAGAATAAAAATATATATGTTTAGAAGGAAAGTAGAACCGTTATCTGATATATTAAATAAATTTCTACGTGATGAGGGAATAGAAACTCCTCTTTTGCAACGACGAGTTATAAATTCTTGGGACGAAGTTGTTGGTAAAACAGTAGTACGCTACACAGGAGAGAAATATATAAAAGGACAAACTCTTTATGTAAAGATTATTAATCCTGCCCTAAGACAGGACTTAACTATGATGCGAAGTCAAATAGTTAAGCGACTTAACCAGAAGGTAGGTTCGTTTGTAATATCTGATATCAGAATATACTAAATATTATTAATGAAACGAGGATATGTCAAATTTGTCATATCCTCGTTTTGTATTTTTCTACTTAAATTGTAATTTTTAAAGTGGGGTTACAAAAATAAAAGTTCGTATAAAATAGTAAAAAATCATACCAGATATATACCCTACGAAAGCTATCCAACTGATATGCTTCATATACCATCCAAATGAAATTTTTTCAAGTCCCATAACTACTACTCCTGCAGCACTTCCAATTATCAACATAGAGCCTCCTACTCCTGCACAATAAGAAAGTAATTGCCAAAATAGTCCATCCACAGCCATATCAGCAGCACCTGATTGTATTGGGTACATACCTATACTACCAGCTACTAAAGGAACGTTATCAACAATAGAAGATAGTACACCTATTATACCTGTTACAGCATAATGATTACCTTGAAAGACTCTATTTAATAAACCTCCAAGTTCTTTAAGTACTCCTATTTCTGACAAACAAGATACAGCCATTAATATACCTAAAAAGAAAAGTATTGTTGTCATGTCAATACGTTTTAACAACAAAGATACTCTTTTTGAAAAATCTTCTCTGCTACCTTCAGCATTATGTTTTTTACGATAAAATATTTCTGTTACTGTCCATACAAGTCCAAGTACTAAAAGTATTCCTACAAATGGTGGTAAGTGGGTTATTGACTTGAACACAGGAACTAAAATTAATCCCCCTACCCCTACTATGAAAATAATTTTCCGTTGTAATGAGTCAAAATCTCCTGCTGTTTGTTCTTGCAAATCGCTATTGTCATTAGCAATAACTAATTCGCCTTTCAATGAATACTGAAGTATGAGTGCAGGGATAAATACAGACACTATAGATGGAAGTATTAATTCGTTTATCACACCCGCTGCTGTGATGGTGCCAGCATTCCATAACATAATAGTAGTAACATCGCCTATAGGTGAAAACGCACCTCCTGAATTTGCTGCAATAATTACAAGTGATGCATATATCATACGATCTTTACGGTCGGCAACTAATTTGCGAAGTATCATTATCATAACAATGCTCGTTGTTAGATTATCTAATATAGCGGAGAGGAAAAAAGTCATAAAGACAATACGCCACATTAAACTCCGCTTAGATTTAGTTCGCATCACTGTTTTTACCCAATTAAATCCCCCATTTTGGTCAACAACTTCAACAATGGTCATAGCTCCCATAAGGAAGAAAAGTGTTGTTGCTGTATCACCAAGGTGATTTACTATTATTTCATTAGCAAATGAAGCTATATTATGAATACCTTTAGAAAACTCCTCAGGGTGCATAAGTTGAATAAATTCTCCCGGACTTAGCATATAAAGTGTCCAGCAAATAACAAACATTAATAAGGCTGTTGGTGCCTTATCTATCTTTACAAGACTCTCTGTTGCTATAAGAGAATAACCTATTACAAAAACGCAAACAATTGCAATTGTGATTAATGACATCGTTCTTTATTTTTAGTAAATAATTTTAAATGAGTGCAAAGATAAGAATATATTACGAATAAATTGGATTATTATACCTTTTTATCTTATAACATAAAAGAAAAGAGATGGTAACACAAAAAGAAAAGAGGTGCATATTATTTAAAATATTACACCTCTAAATATAAAAAATATATATTATTAATTTATTAAGACATTAATAAATATTTACTTCTTAATTTTTTTATAACCATACTTTGCAGTGCTGCATAATTCTTCTTCTATACGAATAAGTTGATTATATTTTGCCATACGGTCTGTACGAGACATTGAACCAGTCTTAATTTGACCAGAGTTTGTAGCAACAGCAATGTCGGCAATTGTTGTATCTTCTGTTTCTCCTGAACGGTGTGATGTAACAGTTGTATATCCTGCACGGTGTGCCATTTCTATTGCATCAAGAGTTTCTGTTAACGAACCTATCTGATTAACCTTTATAAGTATAGAGTTTGCTACACCCATCTTGATACCTTTTTCCAAGAACTTAACATTTGTAACAAAAAGGTCATCACCTACTAACTGGCAACGGCTTCCTATCTTAGAAGTTAGTTTAACCCAGTTGTCCCAGTCATTCTCATCAAGACCGTCTTCGATTGAGTCTATTGGATATTCTGTTATAAGTTGTTCAAGGTAAGCAATCTGCTCATCTGCTGTTAATTTCTTACCATTAGGATCTTTAACCATGCCATTCTTTAGTTTGCTATAGTCATAGAACCACTGACCGTTCTCCTGCACTGCAAATTCTGATGCTGCACAGTCCATTGCTATGTTTACATCTTTACCTGGCTCATAACCTGCATCCTTGATTGCTTGCATGATAGAATCTAATGCGTCTTTGATACCGTCAAACTTAGGAGCAAAACCGCCTTCGTCTCCAACTGCTGTAGAAAGACCACGCTTTTTCAAGTTCTTTGCTAAAGTGTGGAATACTTCTGCACCCATACGTAAAGCTTCACGAATATTAGCAGCACCTACAGGACGTATCATAAACTCTTGGAATGCTATAGGTGCATCAGAGTGAGCACCACCATTGATGATATTCATCATTGGAACAGGCAAAGTAAAAGAGTTTACACCACCTATATAACGATATAAAGGCATATCCATAGCTTGGGCAGCTGTATGAGCAACAGCTAAAGACACACCAAGTATAGCATTGGCACCAAGTTTACTCTTTGTTGGTGTGCCATCAAGTTCTAACATTTTATAGTCAATTGCACGTTGTTCTGTAACGTTCCAGCCTTTTAGTGCTGGGGCAATAATTTTATTAACGTTGTCAACAGCTTTCAAAACTCCTTTTCCTGAATAACGCTTTTTATCGCCATCACGAAGCTCAAGTGCTTCATTTTCACCTGTTGAAGCTCCTGATGGTACGCTTGCACGTCCTTTAATACCGTTATCCAAAACAACTTCTACTTCAACTGTTGGATTACCACGTGAATCAATTATCTCACGTGCATGTACGTTCTCAATCTTCATAATTTTACCTTATTAATATTAAATGTAAATAGTATAATAATGTACTTAATTTATATTATCTTTTCAGAGTTCAAAATTATAAAAAAGAAATGAGTATAACAAATATTTGTATAATTATATTGGTTAAATAAAAATATAGCAATTTTTATTTAGAATAAACTTAAACTTTGATCTGTTGAAATTTTAGATTGGCTTTCGGTAGATTCAATTGGATGATTAAAGTCGATATAAAGTTGAATGTTTGTATCATTTAACTGATTAAAAACATAGTTGCCATTTGAGGATTTTAATATATTAGGATTTGCCCCCTTTACAGCTTTACGCAAATATTTGACTATATCGGTTTTAACTTCTTTATAATCAATTGGCTCAAACAAAGAATTAGAACGGTTAAACACATTGCGAACTATTAGTTTTAAGGGAAGCCCTTCACTACCCGCCTCTAATAGTACTGCCTTTAACTCGATAATTAAATTAGGCTTCAATTTTATTTAAACAAAAGATATATAAATAATTATCGACACCCAATTATTTATATATAACTAAGTGTCGACTCTATTAAATAACCTCAATCTTTCAATTTTAAATTTAGTTCATCTAACTGACTTTTAGAAATTGCAGAGGGGGCATCAAGCATAACGTCTCTTCCGCTATTGTTCTTAGGGAAAGCTATTACATCACGTATTGAATCTAACCCTGCCATTATACTAACATAACGATCCAAACCAAACGCTATTCCTGCATGAGGGGGAGCACCATATTTAAAAGCGTTCATTAAGAAGCCAAATTGTTCTTGAGCTTGCTCTTTAGTGAATCCTAATACTTTGAACATCTTTTCTTGTAATGATGTATCATGAATACGTATTGAACCGCCACCTACTTCTATTCCATTACATACAAAGTCGTAGGCTTTTGCTCTTACTTTTTCTGGATGGGTATCAAGTAGATATATATCATCAGGGTTAGGCATTGTAAATGGGTGGTGAGTAGACATAAGACGTTGTTCCTCATCGCTCCACTCAAATAATGGAAAGTCTACTATCCATAAACATTTAAATATGGACTTATCTCTTAGTCCTAACCTGTCTCCCATCTCTAATCGCAAAGCTGAAAGTTGAATACGTGTTTTGTTAGGATTATCGCCAGAAAGGATTAACACTAAATCACCATCTTTTGCACATGTAACTTTTTTAACGTTAAGCAACTGCTCGGATGTATAAAATTTATCAATTGAACTTTTTATTGTTCCATCGCTATTATATTTTATATACACAAGTCCCTTTGCTCCTACCTGTGGGCGTTTTACAAAGTCTGCAAGTGAATCAAGTTGTTTACGGCTATAGTTTGCACACCCTTCGACTACAATACCACCTATATAATTTGCTTCATTAAATACTGAAAAATTGCTAACGCCTTTTAACTCGGAAAGTAATTCTACAAACTCCATACCGAAACGCAAATCTGGTTTATCGGAACCATATAGGCGCATTGCTTTTGCCCAAGTCATTTGTTCTAACTTTTCGGGTAATTCGATACCGCGAATTTCTTTAAACAAATAACGGGACATGGCTTCAAACACTTGGATAACATCTTCTTGATCAACATAAGACATCTCACAGTCTATTTGTGTAAACTCTGGTTGTCTATCGGCTCTCAAATCTTCATCACGAAAACATTTTGCTATCTGAAAATAACGATCAAAACCGCCTATCATCAATAGCTGCTTTAACGTTTGAGGACTTTGGGGTAAAGCATAAAACTGTCCTTGATTCATACGTGATGGTACTACAAAGTCTCTTGCACCTTCGGGTGTAGAGCCTATCAATATAGGGGTTTCTACTTCTATAAAATTAAGATTATCCAAAAAGTTACGTATCAAGATGGTCATCTTATGGCGTAGCTCCAAGTTATGTAACAACACGGGACGACGTAAATCTAAATATCTGTATTTCATACGCAGTTCGTCGCCTCCATCGGTATTGTTTTCTATTGTAAAGGGTGGAGTTTCTGAAGTTGATAAAATATTTAACTTCTTTGCTATAATTTCTATATCTCCTGTTGGAAGTTTAGGATTTTTACTTTGACGTTCATTTACTTGTCCTATTATCTGGATACAATATTCACGACCTAATTTATTTGCTTCAGCAAATAAATCTAAGTTTTCATCTTCATTAAATACGATCTGAGTAATTCCATATCGATCACGAAGATCAATAAAAGTCATACCTCCCATTTTACGTAATCGTTGCACCCAGCCTGCAAGTGTCACTTCTATTCCTACATCTGATATACGCAACTCGCCACAAGTTCTTGTTCGATACATAATATAAGCGTTTAGATTTTTTTATATTGTGCAAAGGTACAAACTTTTTTATTTTGTTATAAATATTTTATACTAAAGATAGAAGATAAATTTTATAGCATATACAAAATATATAAATATGCTAATAACGCGAAAAAGTGGTTAAACAACAATACAAAAGAACAAAACATGAGTGGAATAAAGCTACAAACAGGCTGTAGTTATCTTTATATATAATGTGCAAGTGTTAAGGAATAGCCCACACTGTAAAGAGATAATGTATAACAGAAATTTACTTTATCAAAGGTGACAAAGAAACAAAAAAGACGTATAAAACACAAGGTATTAAGCCCTGTTTTTATAACTGTATAAGAAAAGAAAATAAATAACTGACATTTTTTCAGTACAACTGTGTCAGTTTTAAAATTAGAATAAAATTGGCACACTTTTCGTATATAAAAGAGTGATGATGTTTTAATAACATCTTAACATAGTTTATTTACAAATTAAATATATAATAATTATGAAGATTAAACCATTAGCAGATAGAGTGTTAGTAAGCCCTATTGAAGCAGAACAAAAAGTTGGTGGAATTATTATTCCTGATACAGCAAAAGAAAAACCACAGCGTGGAAAAGTTATTGCAGTAGGTAACGGTACAAAAGACGAGGAAATGGTTCTAAAGTCTGGCGATGAAGTTTTTTATGGTAAATATGCTGGTACAGAAATAGAAAACGATGGTGAGAAATTCTTACTTATGCGTCAAAGTGATGTACTGGCTATCGTTGAATAAAAAAATGTTATAAAAACAACAACTTAAAAGAGAAAAAAAATGGCAAAAGATATTAAATTCGATAAAGAAGCTAGGGAATTATTAAAAAGCGGTGTTGACCAATTGGCTAACGCAGTAAAAGTAACTTTAGGCCCTAAAGGACGTAACGTTGTTATAGGTAAAAAGTTTGGTGCACCACAAATTACAAAAGATGGTGTTACTGTAGCAAAAGAAATAGAGCTTGAAGATGCTTTAGAAAATGCAGGTGCTCAATTAGTAAAAAGTGTTGCTAGCAAAACAGGTGATGATGCTGGTGACGGAACTACAACAGCAACAATACTTACACAATCAATGGTACGTGAAGGTCTAAAGAATGTAGCAGCTGGTGCAAACCCAATGGACTTAAAACGTGGTATTGACAAGGCTGTTAATAAGGTAGTTGAACACATCAAAGAAAGTGCTGAAATTGTTGGTGACAACTATGACAAGATAGAGCAAGTTGCAACTGTAAGCGCAAATAACGATCCTGAAATAGGTAAACTACTTGCAGATGCTATGCGTAAAGTATCTAAAGATGGTGTTATAACAATTGAAGAGAGCAAAACACGTGATACAAATATAGATGTTGTAGAGGGTATGCAATTTGATCGCGGCTATCTTTCAAGCTACTTTGTTACTGATACAGACAACATGGAAGTTGTAATGGACGACCCTTATATACTTCTCTACGATAAGAAAATTTCTAACGTTAAAGACTTCTTACCAATTCTACAGCCTGCAGCTGAAAGTGGACGCCCATTGTTAGTTATTGCAGAAGATGTTGACTCTGAAGCATTAACAACATTAGTAGTAAACAGACTTCGTGGCGGTTTAAAGATATGTGCTGTTAAAGCACCTGGATTTGGCGACCGTCGTAGAGCAATGCTTGAAGATATTGCTATTCTTACAGGTGGCGTAGTTATAAGCGAGGATAAGGGTCTAACTCTTGACAAAGCTACTCTCGAAATGCTTGGTACAGCTAAAAAGGTAACAGTTTCTAAAGACAATACAACAATTGTTAAAGGTGCTGGTAACAAAGATAATATTAAAGATCGTGTTGCACAGTTAAAGAACGAGATTGCTAATACTAAGAGTTCTTATGACAAAGAAAAACTACAAGAACGTCTTGCTAAAATTGCTGGCGGTGTAGCTGTTCTTTATGTAGGTGCAAACTCTGAGGTAGAGATGAAAGAGAAGAAAGACCGTGTTGATGATGCACTCTGTGCTACTAGAGCAGCAACAGAAGAAGGCGTTGTTGTAGGTGGTGGAACTACATACATTAGAGCTCAAGAGGCACTAAAAGATCTAAAAGGTGAAAACCAAGATGAACAAACAGGTATAAACATTGTTTGTCGTGCTATTGAAGAACCATTACGCCAAATAGTAGAAAATGCAGGTGGCGAAGGTGCTGTTGTTGTTAACAAAGTACGTGATGAAAAAGGAGACTACGGATATAATGCTCGTTTAGATCGCTATGAGGACTTAAGAGCTGCTGGTGTTATTGACCCTGCAAAGGTAGCTCGTGTTGCTTTAGAGAATGCTGCTTCAATTGCTGGTATGTTCTTAACAACAGAATGCTTAATAGTAGATAAACCTGAAGAGACTCCAGCTGCTATGCCTGCTAATCCAGGTATGGGTGGAATGATGTAATTGTTTTTGAATATAAAATATTAGTCAACTATAAAATTTAAGTCGGTAGATTTCTCTACCGACTTTTTTTGTATATAGACATTGATATTATCAAGAAATAAAGTGTATATATATTTTTTTATAGAATTTGCAAAGGATGTTTTTAGGAATGGTTAGTTTTTTAACAAAGGTTTTTGTTTTTGCTTTGCTATAATATCGCTTCTAAGGTACTGAGCTTCTTTAAAAGATTTCCAATGTTTAAATATATAGTTTATATCGTTTAATGCTTCTGTAAATTTATTAATCATATAAAAACTATATGCACGATTAAACCAATAATCTCTATTATTTGGATTTATCTTTATAGCTTTAGTATAAGCTTTT
Organism: uncultured Prevotella sp.; assembly: GCA_946998295.1. Classification (GTDB taxonomy): domain Bacteria; phylum Bacteroidota; class Bacteroidia; order Bacteroidales; family Bacteroidaceae; genus Prevotella. The sequence continues at coordinate 121,059 of CAMPYS010000002.1, read as the reverse complement.
ATGGCATTATCAAAACTTTTATCTTTTATGGACAACATTCCATATAATTCATAAATTTCTGCTATATATGGCTGAAGTTCAAGAGCCTTTGTACAATCGTTAAGTGACCCTTTATAGTCTTCTAAATGGTACTTTGCTAATGCCATAGAATACCACGCTTTATAAATATTAGGTTTAAGGGATGTTATACGCTGAAATATTTGAAGAGCTGTTACATAATTACCTTTATCTAATAACAACTTACCATCTTGCATAAGTTTAGGTATATTATATTGGGCAGATAAAGTTAAAGTAATAAATAATAATAGACTAACTACTATATAGCGTAACATTTATATTTTAATATTATTTCGAATAAGGTCGTACCTTGTATCTACAAGAGAAGTTGCCAGAACTTATTTGTTTCATTTTCTTTGCAATCATTTGCTTTCTAAATGGACTAATACGATCTGTAAAAACTTTACCCTCAATGTGATCAAATTCGTGTTGTATTACTCGTGCTAAATAACCATCTATCCAATCTTCATGTTTTTCAAAATTCTCGTCTATATATTGAACTCTTATCCGTTTAGCACGTGTAACTTTTTCATGTATCCCAGGTAATGACAAACAGCCTTCTTCCATAGTATCGGTTTCGCTATCGTCAATTTCTAATATATGTCCATTAATAAAGGCATGGCGAAAACCTTTATACTCAGGGAATGTATCTGATATAACATCTAAATTGATTACAACTAAACGTATTGATTTACCTATTTGTGGAGCTGCGAGACCTATGCCATCACTTGCTGAACAAGTTTCAAACATATCATCTATTAGTCCTTTTAAATTTGGATAATCAAGAGGTATATCGGTAGCTACTTTTCTTAATACTGGTTGCCCGAATGTATAAATTGGTAATATCATTTTTATGTTTATCCTTTCTTATATTGAGATTCTGCTAATATTTATATTTTATTGTATTTCATAAAGTCTTGTAAAATAATTGTAGCAGAAATCTCATCCACTAATCCTTTTTCTTTTCTACGTGTATTCTTCTTTATGCCACTATCTAAAATAGTTTGCTGCGCAATTACCGAAGTAAAACGTTCATCATAGTATGTAATTGGTATTTGTGGGACTTGTTTGACCCATTGTTTAACAAATTGTTCCACACGCTGGAAGTTCTCGCTTGGACGACCATTCAACTGTAATGGACGACCTATAACTATAAGTTCTACTTCCTCGTGTTTTATATAATTTTTAAGGTAATCAAATAGCTTAAAAGTATTAACAGTTACCAACCCATTGGCTATTAGTTTCAATGGGTCAGTAACTGCTATTCCGGTTCGTTTCTTTCCGTAGTCTATAGATAATATTCTACCCATATTTTACTTAGCAAGTAGCCAAGCATCAGAAAAATGGGTAAGTAATTGCTTTTTGCTACTGATAGCTGAAGACTTGCTATCAAATGTTGATGCTACAACACGATACATCTTGTTACTTGGATTGAAAGCTATCTGAGCATTATAACCTTCTGACTTTAAACGTTGTTGTAAACCTTCTGCATTTGCTTTCACACCAAAAGAGCCAACTACTACACTAAAAGCTTTAAGACCTGCACCATCTACTAAAGATAAATTTTCTTTACGTACAGTCTCATCATTAGCTACTGGAGCTACTTCGTCTCGCTGAACACTAATAGGAGCTACTTCTTCAACTGGTGCTGCTTTTTTATCTTCACCATTATAGAATTCTGAATTTTCTGTGGCTTGAGCTTTCTCATAATTTTTCTTATAAGCACTTTCACTAGATTTACAACTAGATAAAATGATTGTAGCACATGCTGCTACACTTAAAATAGTTAGTTTTTTCATTTTTTTATTATTATATATATATTACTATCAGTTAGATTTCTAATTTGCGAAGTTACAAATTATATAAAAAAGAAAATAATTGCATATGGATAAAGTTTGTTAAATAACAACTTTCAAACTTACTTTAACATTAAATAAGTACAGGGGTATTATATAATCAAAAAATAATAACTAAATTTGCCTTATATAGATAGATAACATTAGTATTATAATATTAAACTGGAAGAAATATGAAAACTTTAGGTTACATTGGAGCATTTATTGGTGGCGCAATAGCAGGCGCAGCCTTAGGTATATTAATGGCACCTGATAAGGGGTCAAACGTTCGTGCTAAAATATCTGATGCTGTAGACGATTTTTGCGATAAACATGATATAAAATTAAGTAGAAAAGAAACTGAAAATTTTGTTGACGATATAAAAGAAGCAGCTACTGAAGTTAAATAATATGTTCTCGAACGACAATAATGTAGATATCATTTATAAACTTATTAAAAGTTTAAAGCATTATTTAGGTCTTCAAGTTGAATATACAAAACTTGATATTGTTGAAAAGATTGTCAGATTACTGACAATCTTTACCATTATTATCGTATTTATTGCGATTATGGCTATTATAGTGCTATTATTAACATCAGTATTAATAAATATTGTAAAATACTTTATAGGATCTTATATAATAAGCTGCTTATTAATTGCCTTATTTTATATCATTATATTTATTATATTTGTCTTATTACGTCATAGTCTAATTGAACGACCTCTTGTTAATTTTTTTACAAAACTATTAAATTCCTAATGATTTATGACACAAAATAATAGAATGCAAAACCCTATTAACTATCATTCTATAAATGATATTCGCTTAAGAAAAGCACAATTATTAGTTGATATAAATAAGGAAAAAACATTAATAGATAAGTCGATAAACAACCTATTATACAGAAGAGATAATAACAAAAAATACAAAAAAAAAGGGATATATACTATTTTAAAAAGAAGTGTAAATATTGCTGACGGGGTTATCCTAGGCTGGAAACTGTATAATAAGTTTTTTGCGGATAAAAAAGAATATAACAAGAGGAATAAAAAAAGTTTTTGGAATATATTTAAACAATATTAATAAAATAAAACTGTCATATCTAATTAGATAAATAAAGATATGACAGTAATACTTAATTAATTTTTTATCTATAATAAATTTAATTGTTAACTGTTCCTCCTACTATATCTAATAGCTCGGCGGTGATAGCTGCTTGTCGAGACTTATTATACTCTAAATTTAATGTTCGTAACAACTCGTTTGCATTATCAGTAGCTGTCTGCATAGCTACCATACGGGCAGCATGTTCAGAAGCATTACTATCTAATAATGCTGCATAAATCATTTGATGAAGAAGTTTTGGAACTAAAGAGGATAGAACTGTTTTTAAATCTGGCTCAACAATAAAATTATCATTCAAAGGAGTTGCTGTAAACTCTGTTCTATTATAAGACTCTTTATTGTGTGCCTTTAGATAGTCTTGAGACTCCTTAGTTGCAATAATGGATGATAAATCACGTGTTTTATCGGTAGACAATTCCTCTTTTAAATCTATAGGAAGATAATTCTTTCGAGTAAGGATTTGAGTACCAGCACTCTTAAAATGATAATATATCATTTCTACCTTGTCTATCTCACCTTTTATCCACAGATTTTCAAGTTCGACAGCTATAGCTCTACAACCATCAGAATTAGGCTTATCGGCTAAAGATATTGGTATATCTACTGTCTTAAATCCTAATTTTGATACTTTTTCTGATATTTTCCTTCCAAATGGATAAACTATAATATCATCTTTTAAAATACCGTTACGTAAATATTCGTTTACGACATTTTGAAATGACTTAATGATATTAGCATTAAAACCACCACAAAGTGAACTGTTTGAAGAGAATACCAATAGTGCTACGCGCTTAATAGGCCTTTCGATACTGAAAACCGTATTTGCATCTGGAGTTGAAACAAGAAAAGATTTCAAAATATGTTCAAGCAAATTCTCATACGGTAACATATGCTCGATTGCTACTTGTGCATGATGAAGCTTGCTAGATGCAACCATTTTCATAGCACTCGTAATTTTACGAGTGCTATGAACACTGGCTATTCTATTTTTTATTTCTTTTAATGATGGCATTTTATGATATAATTAATTATATTGATTGGCAATAGTTGCCATAACGTCTTCTATTACCTTAGTATCTTCATCAAGTAGTTTACCTGATGATAGATTTTCAATTACAGATTTATGACTTGTTCGTAAAGTTTCAAGAAATATATCTTGACACTCTCGTACCTTATTAACTGGAATGGCACTCATTAAGCCATGCACTCCACAATATAATATAGCTATTTGCTCACCAACAGGCATTGGACTGTATTGTGGCTGTATCAATAACTGAGTATTTTTACGGCCTCGGTCTAATGTCATAGCGGTAACCTTATCCATATCGGAAGAAAATTTTGAAAAGGCTTCCAATTCACGATATTGAGCCATATCTATCTTAAGAGTACCAGCGACTTTCTTCATACTTTTTACTTGTGCAGAACCTCCAACACGAGATACAGATATACCTACATTGATAGCTGGACGAAATCCTTGATTAAAAAGATTTGTCTCTAAGTATATTTGACCATCAGTTATTGAAATTACATTAGTTGGAATATATGCAGAAACATCGCCTGCCTGTGTCTCAATTATTGGCAGAGCTGTTAAAGAACCACCACCTTTTACATGACCTTTCATACATTCAGGTAAATCGTTCATCTGCTCTGCTATCTCTTGCTGATCATTTATACGGGCTGCACGCTCTAAAAGACGTGAGTGTAAATAAAACACATCACCAGGATATGCTTCACGACCAGATGGACGACGAAGTATTAAGGATACTTCACGATATGCTACAGCTTGTTTTGATAAATCATCATAAACAACTAATGCAGAGTAGCCTCTATCACGAAAATATTCGCCAATAGCAGCACCAGCAAATGGCGCATAATATTGCATTGCAGCAGGATCAGCAGCTGTAGCACTTACTATGATTGTATATGGTAGTACACCATGCTCTCTAAATATTTGAACAAGATTAGCAACAGTAGAGGCCTTCTGACCAATTGCAACATAAATGCAATATACTGGCTTTCCTTGTTCATAAAAAGCTTTTTGGTTTATAATTGTATCAATTGCAATGGCGGTCTTACCCGTTTGTCGGTCGCCAATAATTAATTCGCGCTGACCACGACCTATTGGAATCATTGAGTCAACTGCTTTTAATCCAGTTTGCAATGGTTCTTTTACTGGCTGTCGATAGATTACACCAGGTGCTTTACGGTCTAATGGCATCTCAAAAGAGTCGGTTAAATCTATTTCGCCATTACCATCTATCGGCTCACCTAACGGATTAACAACTCTACCAAGAAAATTATCATTTATACGTATTGAAGCTATACGATGAGTACGCTTTACGCTTTGTCCTTCCTTTATGCCAGCAGTTGAACCAAGAAGAATACAACCTACATTGTCCTCTTCAAGGTTCATCGCAATAGCCATTGTACCATCCTCAAACTCAAGTAGTTCATTGGCCTCAACATTTCGAAGTCCATATATACGAGCAACTCCATCACTTATAGTGAGTACTGTTCCTACTTCCTCAAACTTCTCTTTTGCATTGATACCTTGAAGTGTTTTGAAAAGAATTTCAGACACTTCACTTGGTTTTATTTTATCTGACATTTTATCTAAATATATTTATTTCTTTAATTCTGTGAGTACGGCTTTTAATTTCGTTTTCACGCTAGCATCCATTCGATATGTATCATATTCAAGGATAAACCCTCCTATAATTTCTGGATCTACTTTTGTCTTAAATTCTACTGTACCATTTACTTGAGCTTCAACCATAGAACGCATTTTACCTTCAATAGTAGAAGTAACAGGAACTGCAGTAGTTAGTTTTGCTTGAATAATATTCTTTCTTTTACGATAAAGTGATATATAAGAGTTTGCAATAAAAAGTAAAATATCTCCACGACCATTAGTTAAAACAAGGTTTAGGAAATCTTTCATCAAATCGCTAATATTATTACCACATGCTGCCTCTAAAAGTTCCAGCTTAGAAGATTTAGATAGCATCGGATTAGTTATAGCACTATGCAAATCTGATACTTGCATATAGCTTACTATCAAATTTTGTACTTCTAAATAAATAGAATCTTCTATTTTTTGATATATTGCACTTTTTAAAAGAGATTTGGCATAGCGAACTGACATAATACCTATATCCATAGTCTTACTTTTATTTACTTATATTCATTATTTTGAGAAATAGAGACATTGTCCAGTAGACGACTTATTAAATCCATCTGCTTCTCATCGCTTGATAGTTTCTGCTGAAGTATCTTCTCGGCTACTTGAATGCTAATTTCAGCTACTTGAGATTTAATATCACGTAGGGCATTTTGCTTTTCCCCAGCAATATCTTTTTTAGCTTCTGAAATTATACGTGCAGCCTCTTCCTGAGCTTTTCCTTGAGCTTCTTTGACGATGGCATCACGTCTATCAGCAGCAGTTTTTAAAATTGATGTCTGCTGTACAAGTGCTTTGTGCATGATGGATTCACCCGCTCTATGAATATCAGACAGTTTTTTATTAGCTTCATTAGCTTTTTGAATGCCACTGTCGATATATTCCTTACGCTCTTTTACCATTTTTATTATTACAGGAAAACCGTATTTGCGTAAAATAAAGAATACAATAAGGAAGACAATAGTCATCCAAAAAAGAAGTCCACTACTTGGAATTAATAAATCCATAAGCTTGGTTATTATTCGTTCTTTAATTTTTATTAATAAGACAAGTGCTACATATAGTTTGAAGCACCTGTCATTAATTACATAACTATTGCAAGAATTGCAACAATCACAGCTAAGAAGGCTACACCTTCAACTAAAGCTGCTGCAACAATCATTGATGAACGAAGATCACCCATTCGCTCTGGTTGACGAGCCATAGCTTCCATTGCTTGACCACCAATGTGTCCAATTCCTATACCAGCTCCAATAGCTGCAATACCTGCACCTAATGCAGCACCTAAACTTGCAATAGCATCTGTTAATAATAGTGATAACATAATCTTTAATATTTAATGTTTGTTATTTATTGATATTTTTATTATTTTACTTTTCTAATTTTAAGATTAATTGTGGTGTCTTACATGAGCTTGTGAAATAAACACTGCACTCAACATTGTAAATACTAAAGCTTGGATATAACTAACTAAGACCTCTAATATTAGCATAAAAACACTCAACAATACACTTACTATACTCATACCTGAACCAGCACACCAATTAACTATCGCATTATTTGCAATACCAAACATTATAAAAATAATGGCTGCAAATGATAAAGCTATAGCATGACCTGCAAACATATTGGCAAATAATCGAATAATTAATGCTAATGGCTTTGTAAAGATACCAAACAGTTCTATGAAAGGCATCAAAGGTACTGGACATTTCATCCATATAGGAACCTCTGGCCAAAATATTTCTTTCCAATACTCTTTGGTTCCTGTAAAATTAGTTATTAAAAATGTACATAACCCTAAAAAGAATGTGCATGTTATATTACCTGTAAGGTTTCCTCCACCAGGAGGAAATGGTACTATACCCATTATATTTGCAAAAAATATAAAGAAGAAACAGGTAAGTAACCATGAAGCATATCTTGGTGCTTCATCTCTTAAACATGGTACTATAACCTCATCATATATATTCATTACAAACATATGCATCAGTCCTGTTAAACCCTTAGGTGCAGGATCATTTATTTTATGCTTTTTGCACCAACGAGCAGGAATAAGTATAAGAAGTAATAGTATTATAGCATCTATAAAAAGAACCATAACTGTTTTTGTAATTGAAAGATCCAATATAGGCAAAACCTCCTTACCATCTTTCAGCTCTACTATCTTATTAGGATGTATTTTATCCTTTAGACTCTTAATAACTAAATTGTAGGGACCTTTTCTATCTCCACCTGTTTCACTATGTTTAAACTCTCCACTACTAAAAATATGCCAACCTGTTGATGACTTAACTATTATAGGAAGATTTATAACAAGCGGATGCATATTACCTTCGGTACCAATATCGGTTATATGCCAATCATAAGAATCTTTTATATGTCCCCAAAATATTTCTTCTATATCTACAGACGTTTTCTTAGACATATCACGTCCACTCATTGGTATGACAATCATACTCAATAGTAAAATACAGAATAGTTGTTTGAAATATTTCATATACTTAGTTTTTATTTTTCGTTTCTACACGATGAAAGTAAATTGTATCAAATGTACGAATCACTAAATAAAATACAGATAAAGTTATAATATAAGCTATACATATTTCTTTTTCAAAAAGAAATACTCCTATAAATATAGTTATAAGTGTAAGTAACATTTTTAAACCTGAAAAAGCAATATAAAATTTTTCCACTTTATCCTGATGTCCTATCTTAACTATTTTCCAAATACGCCCATATACTGTATTCATTACAGCAAAGAGTAAAAAACTAACTATAATAGGGCTAAGAGATATAGAGCTTATCGTTAATTTAAATATTATAGCATGTAATATTGATAAGCAGAATAGTATTCCAATACTTATTTTAAAATACTTTTGTTCTGCAAGTTCTATATTTTTTAAGTCCATTGTAGCATCAAAATATAATTAAGGTGTTTCTACACATATATTTACTTTATTTTTCTGCACTTCTGCAAATCCCCCCAAAATATTAACAGTTTTCTTTTCCTTATCTATAGTAGTATAACTAACAATACCTAATTTTAGGGTAGATATTATAGGGGCATGATTCGATAATATTTCAAACTCACCATTTTCTCCAGGTACAGTTACATTTTCTACTTCACCACTGAATAATATCTTTTCTGGTGAGATTACTTTTAATTCTAACATTAGTTACAGATTTAACTATTACATATATTTATCCTTGAGCTGCTGCTATAAGTTTTTCAGCTTTAGCCTTTGCATCTTCAATAGTTCCTACATTTAAGAATGCTTGCTCTGGTAAATCATCTACCTCACCATTTAAAATAGCATTAAAACCTTTTATAGTATCCTCGATAGGTACCATTATTCCAGGTATGCCTGTGAATTGCTCTGCTACTGTAAAAGGTTGAGATAGGAAACGTTGAACTCGACGAGCACGATTTACTACGAGTTTGTCCTCATCTGACAATTCATCCATTCCTAATATGGCTATAATGTCTTGTAATTCATTATAGTGCTGAAGTAATTGTTTAACTCTTTGAGCACATTCATAATGTTCGTTACCTACTACAAGTGGATCAAGTATTCGTGAGGTACTTCCAAGAGGATCGACAGCAGGATATATACCAAGCTCTGTTATCTTACGACTTAATTCTGTTGTGGCATCAAGATGTGTAAATGTTGTAGCTGGTGCTGGATCTGTTAAGTCATCTGCAGGAACATATACAGCTTGAACTGATGTTATAGACCCCCTTTTTGTTGAGGTAATACGTTCTTGCATTACTCCCATTTCACTTGCTAATGTTGGTTGATAACCTACTGCTGATGGCATACGTCCTAATAATGCAGATACTTCAGATCCTGCTTGGGTAAATCGGAAAATATTATCAATAAAGAACATAATATCTGTAGCTTCACCATCTTTTCCGCCATGATCACGAAATTCTTCTGCTACTGTTAGACCAGAAAGAGCAACAGAAGCACGTGCACCAGGTGGTTCGTTCATTTGTCCATAAACAAGTGTTGCCTGTGATTTTTTCAATTCTTCCTTATCTATAAGTGAAAGATCCCATTTTCCCTCTTCCATGGCTTTTTTAAATTTATCACCATAGCGTATAACACCTGATTCTATCATATCACGTATTAAGTCATTTCCTTCACGGGTCCGCTCTCCAACACCTGCAAACACAGAGTAACCATTATGACCTTTAGCAATATTGTTAATCAGCTCCATTATAAGGACTGTTTTTCCAACTCCTGCACCTCCAAAAAGTCCAATTTTTCCACCTTTCATATATGGCTCAAGTAAGTCAATTACTTTAATACCTGTCTGAAGCATTTCCTTTTTATTTGAAAGCTCTTCAAATTTTGGTGGTTCATGATGTATGGGATAAGCACCTTTCATATTAAGTTCATTCATGCCATCGATAGGGGTACCTATGACATTTAACATCCTTCCTTTTATTTGTTCTCCTGAGGGCATCATTATTGGATTTCCTGTATTCTCAACAACTAAATTGCGTTGTAAGCCTTCAGTATTATCCATTGCAACACAACGTACAGTATCTTCACCAATATGTTGTTGCACTTCTACTATTAAATCTTGTCCATTGGGACGTTTAATACGAAGTGCATCATAAATTTTTGGTAATACTTTCTTTGGTTCTTGTCCTTGAAGATCAAAATAGACATCAATTACAGGCCCTATAATTTGGGATATACGTCCATTTATCTGTGCCATATCATATTTTTATTTTAAATCCTTCTAAATGTTATCTTTCTACTAATATAATTTGCTTACTTAAATACTTAATTCATCTAATACCTTTATTAGTTTTTTATCAAATGGCTTATCTGATCGTATAGCTTCTGATAATGGTACATAAACAACTTCATTATTTCTAACTCCAACCATTATATTTCGTTGTCCCTGCAATATGGCTTCTATTGCACCAACTCCAGTTCTACACGCTAAGATTCTATCTCTTGCTGAGGGACGTCCACCTCGCTGTAAATGTCCTAAAATAGAGACTCTTACATCAAAATCAGGAAATTCTTTTTTTACACGATTAGCATAATACATAGCTCCACACTTTGGACTTTCTGAAACAATAACTATACAACTTTTTTTTGATTTTCGTATTCCACGTTCCATGAAACGTGCTAATTGGTCTACATCTGTAGAATCTTCTGGAATTATTGCAGCTTCAGCTCCACTTGCTATAGCAGAGTTTTGAGCTAAAAATCCTGCATCACGTCCCATAACCTCAATAAAAAAAATACGTTCATGGCTTTGAGCTGTATCTCTAATCCTATCAACGCATTCCATTATTGTATTCATTGTTGTATCATAACCTATTGTATTGTCTGTACCATAAAGATCGTTATCAATAGTACCAGGTAATCCTATACAACAAAAATCAAATTCTTTTGCAAATGTCATAGCTCCTGTTAAAGAACCATTTCCACCAATTACAGCTAAAGCATCAATTTCTTCTTTTATAAGTGTGTCATAAGCTTTTTGTCTTCCATCTTCTGTCATAAAAGCTTTTGAACGAGCAGTTTTTAGAATTGTACCTCCAACACCAATAATACCACTAACATTCTCTGTTGTAAATGGTTTTATATCACCTGATATTAAACCATCATATCCACGATAAATGGCTTTAATTGCAAAACCATTATAAATACCAGCACGTGTTACAGCCCTAACAGCTGCATTCATCCCAGGAGCATCACCCCCAGAAGTCAAAATACCAATAGTTTTTATTTTAGCCATAGCATAGTAGTTATTAAGTATTAATTTAATTACGTGACAAAGATAATAATTAAAATTTTATTTGTATATAGGATTATATAATTATTTGTATAATATAGTATAATATAATATAGTATAATATAGTACTATATAGTATAATATAGTACTATATAGTATTTTATAGTATATAGTATTCTTATTCTGGCTTTTGAGCTTTCTTATATAATTTAGTTACAAATTCCATATCATGCTTTACCATTATCTTAACCAAGTCTGTAAAACTTGTTTTATATGGATTCCAACCAAGTATATTAATGGCTTTACTTGGGTCTCCAAGTAATTGATCTACATCAGCTGGCCGGAAATACTTAGGGTCTACCTCCACTATAAGTTTTCCACTATATTTGTCATAACCTTTTTCATCTATACCTGTTCCACGCCAATCGATTTCAATTCCAACTTCCTTAAAAGCTAAGGTACAAAATTCTCTAACAGAATGAGTCTCCCCTGTTGCTATTACAAAATCTTCGGGCTTATCTTGTTGCAACATTAACCACATACATTCGACATAATCTTTAGCATATCCCCAATCTCTTTTAGCATTAAGATTTCCAAGATATAATTTATCTTGTATTCCTTGTACTATTCTTGCTGCTGCTAATGTAATTTTTCTAGTAACAAAATTTTCTCCTCTCCGCTCGCTTTCGTGGTTAAATAAAATACCATTACAACAAAACATATTGTATGATTCATAATAGTTTTTTATTATCCAATATGCATATAACTTAGCTACAGAATATGGCGAACGTGGATGAAAAGGTGTTGTTTCTTTTTGAGGCACTTCGTGAACCTTCCCAAATAATTCTGATGTTGATGCTTGATATATTTTACAATTTTTATCTAATCCACAAATTCTAACAGCCTCTAATAACCTGAGGACTCCTAAAGCATCGGTATCAGCAGTGTATTCTGGTACATCAAAACTTACTTTAACATGACTTTGGGCTGCAAGATTATATATTTCAGTTGGTTGTATTTCGCCTATAATTCGTATTAAAGATGAAGAATCTGTCATATCTGCCCAATGCAAATTTATAAGTCGAGATTTTTTCATATCTCTGACCCATTCATCTAAATATAAATGTTCAATTCTTCCTGTATTAAATGAAGAACTTCTTCGTAATAATCCATGTACTTCATATCCTTTATCAATAAGGAATTCTGCTAGATAACTTCCATCTTGTCCAGTTATTCCTGTTATAAGTGCTATATTTTTTTTCATCATATTATGATTTATTTTTATTATTGTCATTTGAAAACTCTTTTATCCTTTGTTCTTCTGTGAGTTTACATATTAACAATGTATTGTCCTTTTCAGCTATAATGTATCCATTTAATCCTTGTACTACAACTTTCTTTTCATCTGTTGTATGTACTATACAATCTTTACAATCAAACATCTGTATATTATTACCTATTAAAGCATTATTCAATGTATCTTTTTCTGATTGTATATATAGAGAGCCCCAAGTACCTAAATCGCTCCAACCAAAGTTAGCAGGATACACAAAGATTTCCTCTGCCTTTTCCATAATAGCATAATCTACCGATATATTATCACATTCTCGATATACATTATTTATAATTTCTTGCTCTTGTGATGTACCAAATTTGCTATAAATATTTTCAAATATCCTTGATATGTTTGGCTGATATATTCTAAAAGCATTAACTATGGTTGACACATTCCAAATAAAAACTCCTGAATTCCAATAAAAGTTTTTTTGTTTAATGTATTGTTTAGCTGTCTCTAAATCTGGCTTTTCTCTAAATTTATCTACCCTAAAAATTTCATTATTTCTTCCAGATATCATTGATAAATCAGCTTGTATGTATCCATATCCTGTTTCTGGTCTATTTGGTTTTATGCCAAGTGTTAATATAGCATCTGTTTCTGAGGTAAATTCTAAACATTTAGTAACAATTCGCTTAAATTCGTCTAGATCTGTTACAATATGATCACTTGGCGTAACTATTATATTGGCTCGTGGATCAGTATGCTTTATTTTAAAACTCACATATGCTATACATGGGGCTGTATTACGCATACAAGGTTCACTTAATATATTACTTATTGGTATATTAGGTAATTGTTGGCACACTATATCAACATATTTTTCATTTGTTACTATCCAAATATTCTCTGGTCGTGTTATTCCTTTAAATCTATCATAAGTAAGTTGTAATAGTGATTTACCTACACCAAGTACGTCTATAAATTGTTTGGGCTTTGATACTGTACTCATTGGCCAAAAACGACTACCTACGCCTCCAGCCATTATCACAATGTGATTACTATTATGTATCATAATATTTTATTTTTGGTTGTTTATTTAGCATAAGAAACACTGCGTGTCTCTCTAATAACAGTAATTTTTACTTGTCCAGGATAAGTCATTTCATTTTGTATTTTTTCTGCAATATCATTACTCAATTGTTCTGTTTGAGTATCATCCATTTTATCGGCACCTACTATAACTCTCAATTCCCTTCCAGCTTGTATAGCATAAGTTTTTGTTACTCCACTATAGCTCATTGCTATTGCTTCAAGATCATTAAGACGTTTGATATATGCTTCAACTATTTCTCTTCTTGCACCAGGTCTTGCTCCAGATATAGCATCACAAACTTGTACTATTGGTGCTATTAAACTTGTCATTTCCACCTCATCATGATGTGCAGCTATAGCATTACATATTTCAGGCTTTTCTTTATATTTTTCTGCAATTTTTGCTCCATATAAAGCATGTGGCAATTCTGTCTCTTCATCTGGAACCTTACCTATATCGTGCAACAAACCTGCTCTTTTAGCTTTTTTAGGATTAAGACCTAACTCACTAGCCATAACTGCACATAAATTTGCTGTTTCGCGCGCATGCTGCAATAAGTTTTGCCCATAAGAAGATCTATATTTCATCTTACCGATGATTCTTATTAATTCGGGATGTAATCCATGTATACCTAAATCTATAGCTGTTCGTTTTCCTGTTTCGACTATTTCATTATCTAACTGTTTCTTTACTTTTGCAACAATTTCTTCGATTCTTGCTGGATGTATACGCCCATCTGCCACTAATTGGTGCAATGCCAATCGACACACTTCACGTCTTACTGGGTCAAATGCAGAAATAACTATAGCCTCTGGCGTATCATCAACAACAATTTCAACCCCTGTAGCTGCTTCCAAGGCTCTAATGTTTCTTCCTTCACGACCTATAATTCGTCCTTTTACTTCATCGCTATCAATATGGAATACGCTCACAGAATTTTCTATTGCTGTTTCAGTTGCAACTCTTTGAATAGTTTGTATTATTATTTTTTTTGCTTGTTGACTAGCATTTAATTTAGCTTCATCAACTATTTCATTTATGTATGAAGCGGCATCAAGTTTTGCTTGATCTTTTAAACTTTCAATTAACCTTTCTTTTGCCTCTTCAGAACTCAATCCAGACAATTCCTCTAATTTTTCTCTTTCAAGCTGTTGCTGCTTTTCAAGTTCTTCTTCTTTAATACGTAATAATTGTCGATTATTTTCTATATTTTGTTTTTGCTTATCTACTTCGTCTCTATATCTATCTATATCCTGTTTATGTTTTTCTAACTCAAACCTATTTCTATCAACTTCTTGCTTCTGTTTATTAATATCATCTTGTATGTGTGTTAATGATAATTCCTTTTGTTTGAGTCTATTTTCATTTTGCTGTATCTTTATATTTCGTTGTTGAAATTCTCTATCTAACTCATTTCTTTTATTTATAAATTTTTCTTTTACTTGTAATAATTTTTTCTCTTTTAGGACTTCAGCGTCTTTTTTTGCCTGCTTTATAGAGTTATTATATTGTCCCTTCATTATATATCTAAACCATATAAAACCTCCTACAAATCCTACTAATAGTACTATTATAGACAATATTAATATATTAATTATGCTCATTATGTTTATCTTAAAATTTTGATTACTTTATAGTTTCCTCTATTTCAGAAGTGAGTTTATCAAAAATAACTATAAATGGTTCTGTATTGTTTCTAGCCTCTTCTATTTTATAGTGGAATGCTATGTCTAACATAGACATAAACAAAATATCTTTTTCGCTTCGTTTTCCAGTATATAATTTAGAGTACGAATTAACTTTTTCAATAATAAGTTTTGCAGCTGAACGATAATATTCCTCTTGTTCTTTTTTTATAGTTAGCGCAAGTTCTGTATTATATAGATGTAGTTTAATATATATTTTATCATTAGTCATTTATTTCATTTCTGTTATTTCTCACTTATTATAGTGATGCATTTGTTTATATTACGAATGAGTTTTGAAATTCGCTTTTGTGCATTTTCTTTGTCTGTATCGCTAATCTCTATCATTTTTGCTAATTTTAAAGATCTATAATCACTTTCTGATTGTTTTAATTGCGCTTGTAAAGAGATTATTTCCTTTTTATATTTATCTATAATTAATTTTAGGTCATCATTTTCAGCCTTTAAATCTTGATATTGCAATATCATTTGTCTAACACGAGTTGCGAATAAATTTATTTTTTTTTCGTTCTCATTCATATTAAAGGTATTTATTTACAATAAATATACATCATATAGAACAAAATTATTTCATTTTTACTTTATAAATAGTCTTATTTATTTTTTATTATAATTAAATTATTTCTCCTCGCTATAAGTATTATTTCGTGGCTCTTTTTTTGCAAGCACTACAATTTGATAAACAAATTTTGTAATCCACTGTTGCGAAAATCCGAGTCTATTATTCAATTGTCGAATATTCATTACTGTTTTTATTACACCTTGATCAGTAAATGAATTTTTTGTAAATATATCAGTTACTGTCTTCTCTGTCATTTTATATATTAGCTTATTGAATATACTTGGTATTCTTAGTTTGAATTTCATTAGATTACCTACTAGCATCATCAAATCTTGCGAGAAAGCTTGAAATTGATATAAATATCCCTGTACATCTTGTATCTTCTTACACCCTTTCTTGATACTATTATCAATTTCATCAAAAAATGTATCATCCATTTGATACAAAAGTTTCATTGTTTTTCTTATACTTTTCTTTTCTCCAACTCCAAGTTTGTTATTAAGTGTAGGTATCTTAAAAGTTTGCTTATATGTTCTTAAGTCTGGTAATACTGCAAGATTAGTAATACCTACTTTTGCAGCAAGAGATGCTTGAAAATAAACACGTATTAAAGTCATGTAATCATTCATTCCTCCTGCTTTAATATCTTCATTTTTTTTATTATTAAATAGTCTAGTAAAAAATCCCATGATCATTATATATATTATTATAATGTATAAAATCGTGATTATAAATGTAGCCAAAAAGCTTCTTATGCTTGCAAAGTTAAGAAAATAAAATAAGATTTAAAGCTTTATTGTTGTTTTTTTAATAGTTATAATAATTTTCTAAAAATAAATACTTACCTTTGCTTTGATATTTGAATAACTCAGAAAAATAAGGTGATTAGAATGATATAATTATTTATATTTAACTAGCTAATATAATAATTAGTTCTAAATAATAATATTAATTAATTCACCAAGATGAGTATTTCTCTTTTTGTACTTAAAAATAAATATGTGATGAAAGGAATAGTTCTTGCTGGAGGCACTGGATCTCGTCTTTATCCAATAACTAAAGGTATTAGCAAACAATTAATACCTATTTATGACAAACCTATGATTTATTATCCTATATCTGTTTTAATGCTAGCAGGAATTAGGAATATTTTAATAATTTCTACTCCTGCAGATTTACCAGGTTTTAAACGTTTGTTAGGCAATGGTAGTAATATTGGCGTTAATTTTAAATATGCAGAGCAGCCTGCTCCAGATGGATTAGCTCAAGCGTTTATAATAGGAGAAGAATTTATAGGAAATGATAGTGTTTGTTTAGTTTTAGGTGATAATATTTTTTATGGTGCTGGTCTAAGTAGTTTATTAAAATCCTGTGTTACGTCTACAGAAAAAAAAGGAGATGCAACAGTGTTTGGTTATTGTGTAAATGATCCAGAACGCTATGGTGTTGCTGAATTTGATACAGAAGGTAATTGCCTAAGTATAGAAGAAAAGCCTAAACACCCTAAAAGTAATTATGCTGTAGTTGGATTATACTTTTATCCCAATAGTGTTATTAAAATAGCAAAAAGCATTAAACCTTCAGCACGTGGTGAATTAGAAATAACTTCTGTTAATCAGGTTTATTTAAATAGTAACAAATTAAAAGTTCGACCACTACAGCGTGGCTTTGCATGGTTAGATACAGGTACTCACGAAAGTCTTTCTGAAGCTAGTACATTTATAGAATGTATTGAAAAGAGGCAAGGATTAAAAGTTTCTTGTTTAGAGGAAATTTCATATAAACAAGGCTGGATAACCAAAGCACAATTGTTAGCACATGCACAAACAATGGCAAAAAATGAGTATGGACAATATTTAATTCGATTAGCTAATCAATAATATTTATTTAGTTTTTTCACCAATGAATAATACAGGTAAATTAAATTCAAACCAAAATAGTGAAGAACATGGTAAGTCGTTATTTAATTTTCAATTAATATATCGTACCATTATTCTTAACTGGTATTGGTTTGTACTTTCTATTATAATTTGTATTGGACTATCTGCTATATATTTACGTTACGTTACTCCAATATATCAAACACAAGCAAAATTGCTTATTAAAGATGCTGATAATAGGCGTAGATCAAATACACAAGATAACTTTAATTTAGGAATAATATCAAATTCTGCTGGGATAGATAATGAAATAGAAATATTATCCTCAAGTTCTTTAGCCCAAGATGTAGTACGAGATTTAAAATTATATATAAACTACTCTACGAAAGGTCGTATTAAACAGACCATACTTTATAAAGATCAACCGTTAAATGTAGATATTGATAGATTACATTTAGAACACTTAAATCAACCAATATCGTTAACTATAAAACGAGAAAATAGTATTTTTTCAGTAGAAGGAACATATTCTGTATCAATTAATGACCAAGACTCAGAAGGTCCGTTTTCGTTACAACGTAAATTCTCATCACTTCCAACAAGTATAATCACTCGTGCAGGTACAATAACTATAACTTCTAATAATGGCAGAGTGCTTAGAAAAGATGAAGAATTATATGTAACTATAGAGTCTCCTAAAATAGCTGCAAAGAAGTATTCTTCTGCACTTAATATAACTCAAAGTAGTAAGGGTAATAGTATTGCAGTATTGAGTTTAACTGATGAAATTCCCCAACGTGCAATAGATTTTCTAAAGCAACTATCTATAGTTTATAATAGACAGGCAAATGAAGATAAAAATATGATAGCCTTGCGAACAGAAAATTTTATAAATAATCGTTTATCAAAAATAAATGCAGAATTAGGAGCAACAGAAAGCCAGTTACAGAATTATAAGCAAGAAAATGGTATGGTTGAGTTAGAAATGAATGCTGAAAGTAGCTTGCAAAATCAAACTCAAACAGAGCAAAAACTTGCAGATTTAAATACTCAAATAGAATTATTTAATAGTATTGCTTCAGAAGTAAAAGGTTCTTACAGAGATTTAACTCAAGTTATTCCATCAAATGTAGGTCTTTCAGATGCTACATCCTCAAGTTTAATAGATAAATATAACGAGATTGTTATGGAACGTAATCGGTTGCTCCGTAGTGCGTCTCCTAACTCTCCCATAGTCCAACCTTTAACTGAACAAATACATAATCTAAACTTAGATATACGTAAGGCTATTGAAACAGCTCGTAATAATCTCAAAATTCAACGTGATGCTATTGCAGAACAATTTAACAAATATAATTCACAAGTAGCTCAAGCTCCACAACAAGAACGTAAACTAAATCAAATAAGTAGACAACAAGAAGTTCGATCTGGACTTTATTTGATGTTATTACAAAAACGTGAAGAAAACAATATGTCTTTAGCATCAATAGTTGATAAAGGTAAGCTAATAGATGAGCCACAATTTGCAGGTAAAGTTAGTCCTAACAATAATTATATACTTCTTATAGCTTTATTGATTGGGATTCTAATTCCTTCTGGTATTTTATTTCTGATCCAATTTTTCCGTTACAAAATAGAGGGACATGATGACGTTGTACGCTTAACAAAGATACCTATTATAGCAGATGTTCCTATTGCCAGTTCTTATGCTAAAAGAAAGGCTGATATAGTTGTTCATGAAAATCAAAATAACCAAATGGAGGAAGTATTTCGTTCCATGCGTACTAATCTTCAATTTATGTTAGAAGATAACCAAAAAGTTGTTTTATTTACTTCCTCTACTTCTGGAGAAGGTAAAACATTTACAGCTGCAAACCTCTCTGTAAGCTTTGCATTATTAGGGAAAAAAGTAATTTTTATAGGTCTTGATATACGTCGTCCTCGTTTAGCTGAACTTTTCAGAATAAATAATCATAACTTAGGTATTACTAATTTATTAATAAAAAATTCACCTACTTTTGAGGATATAAAGGAACAAATAGTACCTTCTGGCATTAACGACAACTTAGATTTATTAATGGCTGGTCCTATACCACCTAATCCAACAGAATTATTGGCTCGTCATTCTTTGAATGAAATATTTAACATTCTAAAAAATAAATATGACTATATTATAATAGACACAGCTCCTATTGGATTAGTTACTGATACTTTCGAAATAGCAAAGATTGCCGATGCTAGCGTATATATGTGTCGTGCTGATTACACTCCTAAATCAAGTTTTGAAATGATTAATGAGTTTAACTCAACAAATAAACTTCCCAAAATATCAATAGTACTTAATGGTATTGATATGAGTAAGAAAAAGTATGGCTATTATTATGGCTATGGTAAATACGGAAAATATAGTAGATATGGCTATGGTAAAGATTATACCCATGGTCGCTATGGTAATTACAATAATAGCCATTATGGAAATAAAATTAAAGATAAATCGATAAAACAATAATAAATCGATAATAGTTGAGATGCTTATACAGCGCTCAACTATTAAAAATTATATATATAAATATAATGGTAATAGCTGTAGATTTTGATGGTACAATAGTTTCACATGCTTATCCACAAATAGGTAAAGAGCGACCATTTGCTATTGAAACCCTAAAACAATTAATAAAAGATGGCCATCAGCTTATACTTTGGACTGTACGTGAGGGAATTCTCTTAGACGAAGCCGTATACTGGTGCAAGGAACGTGGTGTAGAATTTTGGGCAGTAAATCGTGATTATCCAGAAGAAATACGTTCAAATAATAACCATTTTTCTCGAAAACTGAAAGTAGATATGTTTATTGATGATCGTAATATAGGAGGATTACCAAGTTGGGGAGTTATCTACCAAATGATAAAAGAGGGTAAAACATGGGAAGATATTCATAACTCTAACAGAAATTACAACTATAACTATCCTCAAAAAAAGAAAAAACATTGGTGGAATAGATTATAAATAAATAAATACTTACATAAAATAAAAATATAGAAACAAAATTTTGTTTCTATATTTTTATTTTATGAGTGGACTTGCGGAGATTCGAACTCCGGTCCGCACAAGGAAACAATATGCTTTCTACATGCTTATTTCAGGCTTTAATTTTAGAGTATCAGCAAGACCTGAACCACCAACTAATACCTTATCCTCTAAATTTCATTTGTATATTGAGGCATAAACAAACTATTTCCGATTTACCTGCACTGCTTAACCATTAGATTCGGAACAACATCCTCTGAGCAGTGTCTCGTTCAGTTATCTAATAACCGAATAAAGCCAGTAGTCTACTATACTTCAACTAGGCAGCGAGAGCGTAATTATTTTCGCCAATTAATTTTTTGACAACTGATATTATGGAGCTAATAGCCAACGCTCCGCATGCTTACATACCTTTTCGTCTTGCCGTCAAATCCAAACAAGCCCTAAATGGTATTTATTTTACAAAGTTATATATTAGTTTCATTTAATGTGTCGTTTTGTTTATTTTTAACAAAAATAATTATTTATACTCATAAGTCTTAAAGAATCTTCCTATAGTATCCATAAAATGTGTTAATTCTCTTTTATATATATTTCCATATTTATCCTTATTAGTCATACTATATGCTATATACAGTCTCTTTTTTGCTCGAGATATTCCAACATAGAATTTTCGTGCATCTTCTGCATCTAAAATTTTATTTTTATTTAGCAAATTAGGATACCTACCCTCAACTGCATCATATATTATAACGTTATCAAACTCAAGACCTTTAGCCTTATGTATAGTCGTTATATATACTTTTTCTCGTAGTCCCTTACAATTACAAAAATCACTTTCTTTAATAGTATTTATCTCTATAAGATATTGAGACAGTTGTTCTTTAAGAGAATTTGGTATTGTAAGATTTGTAAAAACATTATATTTTAAATATAAAATAAATTTATCAAAACGAGGAATATCACTTATGTATTCATTAGCAACTAAATACTTATAACTCTGTTTTAATTCATTAATTACCACATTTTCTGTATTATTACTTAGTTCATATAATTTGCTAATAGATTTTATATACAACTTTTTATAATTATTACATAATTTTTTAGTAAACTGTTTTACTTTTTTATCGGTAATAAAATTTATCTGGTGTCTAATTTTGTCTATAGACATTTCCCTACATAAATTTACTAAACTTATTGTAGCTTTTACATCATCTATAGCTTGATGAGAATTTTTCCCCTTAAGATTATACATCTCAAGTAGCGATTCTAATTTATATGAATTTAAATTAGGTGATAACAATTTAATAAGTTTTAATGAATCTATAAATTTATTACTATGGTTATCAATACTATCATTATTATATCGTCTAAGATTATAATTTAATATAGTAGCATCATAATTTACGTTATGTCCTAACAAAGTTGCATTCCCAACATATTCCCAAAACATATCAAATGCAATTTTTGCATCTATAAGCTCGTTATTTATATCCTTATCTTGATAAATTTTATACATTGGATTTTCCTTATCACCAAGATTTGAAGGTATATTTTTATAAGTTTTTATATATAAGTCAAGAGGTTCACATACTGGAAGTCCCTTTTTTATTTTTATTGCTGCTATCTCTATTATATCATCTTCATACATATTAAGTCCTGTTGTTTCAGTATCAAAAACAACAAGTTCTTCATTATCAAATATATTTACAAAATTTGCTATATAAGTACTATCTTCATACAATAGGAAATCCGTTGGTAAAATAGCAAGTTGTTTTAACTTGTGAACAAATCTTCGTGCAAGTGATTTAGTATCAAATATTTTTAATCCTTCAAATATACGTGTCCAAGCTAATAGATTTCCTTCATTCGAAATAACAGAAATATGAGCTAATAATAATTTCATATCTTTTGTACTAAAAATATCCAGACCTGATATTTTAAAATAATCAATATTCTTTTCTCCTAACACCTCACTTACATCTTCTGCATCAGAATTGGATATAACTATTATTGCGGTAGTTTCCTCTGGATTATTATCTTCAAGTTTTTTTGTAAAATTAGTTATTACATCTATTTCATTTTCAATACTATTAGTAGGAATTGTTAACAAGTCATCTGCATGTGACTGTGCATTACTATCAGTTATAGGTAATAGCTCAGGAAAAATTTTTAGTTGTTTAGTCGCATATTCATTAAATACATCAAGCAAATATTTTGGTGAACGATGATTTTTAAGTAGATGATGAATATTCCCTTTACATTTTTCTCGTAACATAGCTAATGTTTCAACTTTAGCTCCCATAAATGAAAAAATAGCCTGTTGTTCATCACCCAAATACATTATATTAGGCTCTTTCTTATCTGAAATTAAATCTATAATTGCCAGTTGTAACATATTTAAGTCCTGTACTTCATCTACCTGAATCCATTTATAATGTTTACATTCATTATTATCATTATTAATATATATGTCATAGGTATACAAAAGTAAATCTTCAAAATCTAATAATTTATGCAACCGTTTATACTCTTCATAACATCTTGCATAGTACATCTTAGATAATGTCATGCGTATTTTCCGCGCAAAATTCCATGATATTCCAAGATGTTCTGCCTCATCTTTAAACAAATCAGAGTGCTCATATATATATATTATTGCATCATTATTAAAGTCCATACATTGTGAATTACAAATAAATTTTATCACTTCTTTATCATCATCAGTAAAACATTCTGGATGAAGATAGATATTTTTAGGATACCTATTTTTTATCTGATGCATAATGTGGGAAAAAAATATTATTTTTTGATATATCTTATAATAAGCAAAATTACGCTTAACACTTTCTTCGTTTTCATTTCTATAATCTGCAAGAATACTTATAGCCTCATCATCGTCTATTATAGAACTTGCAACAGATATTTTTTTTTCAGAAAACAAAAATTTTGAACAAAAATGATGAACATTTCCTATTTCTATTTTTTCTGCCTCCTCATCACCGACAATATTTTTTACCCTATTTAATATTTCCCGTGCAGCTCTATTAGTAAAAGTAAGACATATCATATCAGCAGAATCAACTCCCTGTGAATGTGCATAGTTAATTCTTTCTGCAAGAATATGAGTTTTACCACAACCTGGAGAAGCTAAAGTCAAATGGAATCCTCCATTGGCAATTACTGCCCTCCTCTGACTATAGTCTAATAATATTTCGTTTGTATCGTCCATAGCGTTATTAAATAGCTCTAACTACAATGTAAATAAGTCTTTATATATACAAAGATAAAATATTTTTCCGTTAAATCTAGATTTCTGAAAAAGTAAATACATACACACAAAAAGGATTAAATTATATCACATTTAATATTTCGTTTTGCATTATAGAATAATGAAATAAAACAAAAATAAAAAACTCAATATCATTTTTTTTAGAATATCAATAGAAAAATCATAAATATATTTGTTAGATTCAAAATAATGCACTACTTTTGCACTCGCAAATCAGAAATAAAGCTTCTATACTGAAGCGAAGCGGGGTGTAGCACAGTCCGGTAGTGTACCTGGTTTGGGACCAGGTGGTCGCAGGTTCGAATCCTGTCGCCCCGACTAATCAAAATTGTTTAGGGAAACATCTTTTGCGGAAATAGCTCAGTTGGTAGAGCACAACCTTGCCAAGGTTGGGGTCGCGAGTTCGAGTCTCGTTTTCCGCTCTTTGACTTTCAATTAAATATAATACAACCTACCTTTCTCAAATTAGCCCAGGTGGCGGAATTGGTAGACGCGCACGTTTCAGGTGCGTGTGTTTTTACATGCAGGTTCGAGTCCTGTTCTGGGCACTTATTAATTTATTAATATTTAATCTTATTAAATTAATTGGAGAGGTGGCGGAATTGGTAGACGCGCTACTTTGAGGGGGTAGTGAAAATTGCTTCGTGGGAGTTCGAGTCTCCTCCTCTTCACCATTTTTATTAGCGGAAATAGCTCAGTTGGTAGAGCACAACCTTGCCAAGGTTGGGGTCGCGAGTTCGAGTCTCGTTTTCCGCTCTTTTTTTATCATACTTATTTTATTCACTTAATGAATCTATATTTAAGATATTTTGATAACGAAACTTTAGTATATAATGTAGAAGAAGCTTTAGATTTTTTAGCATCTATCCCTGACATTATGATGACTCCTGAGCTAGAAGATGATATACGACAGTATGTAGCAAGTGATGTTTATTATCCCAAACGCTACAAAGTTCGCCCTCGGATTTATTTTATAATTATAAAAACAGAAGCTACAACAATGCTTGATTTCAAGCAAAAGAAAGCTTTACGCACCAATGATAACAATAATCATAAGGATAGTCCTATAATTCTACATTTAACTGAAGAACGTGCAGGATGGTATGAAGGAGTCCTCACTTTTAAACGAGTTGTTTATATTGCAGCAACAGGGAAACATGAATACCGTGACACTCAATTTGTAGCACATTGTAAAGCACTTTCTGGTTTTGACTGTTATAACCGCATAGTTGACTATCTAAAACAACGAGTTGACAATCGTAGCCAATTCCCATCAGCAAAAGGAAAGAATTTTACCTTTCGCTATTTAGGAATGTGGAAATAAATCCTTAATTATAATTCTTAGTTTCATGAATAAAGCAATGCTAATAGGATATGTTGCTAACGACCCTAAGATACATTATTATGATAAAGATCAATGCGTTGCTTATATTTCGTTAGTAACTACAGAAAGTGAATATACATCCTCTGATGGTAAAGTCATACCAGCTCATAAAGATTGGCATAATTTGGTTTTATTTAAAAGTTTAGCTAAATATACTGAAAAATATGTTAACAAAGGTGATAAGCTTTATATAGAAGGACGATTACGTTATAAATCTTTTGTTGATAAAGCAAATATTCAGCGAAGTAAAGCCGAAGTTTATGTCGAGACATTAGAATGGCTTTCATCATCAGCAAAAGAAGATAAAAATAATATAGATTCTTCATCTTTTAAAAAAGATAATTATAAGAAAGATGATGTGAAAATAGATAATGAATAGTCAATTACTATTAGACATAACATCGTATTTAACATTTAAAACACCAAGTATAGATGTAATAATATCATCTATATTATCAATATTTTTGTTACTACTTTCTGGTTTTGCAAGTGCATCAGAGATAGCATTTTTTAGTCTTTCTCCTACAGATATTAATAATTTAGATGCAAACAAAAGACAGGCCGATAAACTTATTTCTATACTTCGTAAAGATAGTGAGCGTACTCTAGCAACTATTTTAATACTAAATAATCTTGTTAATGTAACTATTGTTATGTTAGCCAATTATATACTGCATAATATAATAGAATTTAATATTGTTTGGCTTGAAGTATTATGTGCAACTGTCTTACTTACATTTTTATTATTACTCTTTGGCGAAATAATACCCAAGATTTATGGCAATATTAATTCTCTAAATTATTGTAGAAGAGCTGTTTGGGGAATAATGTTTTTCAGAAAACTATTTTGGTATATTGAAAATATATTATTGAAAAGTAGCACAATAACTGAACACTTTGTGCGAAAAAAAAATCATCAGTTATCTATCAATGATTTAGAACAAGCTTTAGAATTGACTAATAAGAATGAGATAAAGAATGAAGAAAAAATGCTGCAAGGAATTATCAAATTTGTTGATGAAACGGCAAAAGAGGTAATGACTTCACGCCAAGATATTATAGATCTAGACATACATTCTTCTTTTTCGGAAGTACTTAAAAATATTGTAGAAAATAACTATTCACGTATACCTGTATATCAAGATAATGAAGATAATATACGGGGTATTCTCTATATAAAAGACCTTCTACCACATCTTTGGAAACCATCTACTTTCAGATGGCAAAGTTTGATTCGACCTCCTTATTTTGTTCCTGAAACAAAAAAAATAGATGATTTACTACGTGAGTTTCAAAACAACAAAATACATATAGCTATTGTTGTTGACGAGTTTGGTGGAACAAGTGGACTCGTTACACTTGAAGATATTTTGGAAGAAATAGTTGGAGAAATAAATGACGAATTTGATGATGATTGTAAAGCATATACAAAACTAAATTCCAATCAATATATTTTTGATGGAAAAACAATGATTAGCGACTTTGTTAAATTGCTCAATATCCCTGATGATACTTTTAGTTCAGCACAAGGAGAATCTGATACTATAGCTGGTCTACTATTAGAAATAAAAGGAGAATTTCCTAAACTAAATGAAAAAATTAAATATCTACAATTTACATTTGAAGTATTAGAAATAGATAACTTACGAATTAAAAAGATAAAAATTACCTTAAACAATGGAGTATCAGATTAAATCTTTATTTTCTGATATTACATTAGGTATATGTAAAATTGGTAATGGAAGAAACGAAGAAATAAAAAGTTCTCCCCTACTTCTATCTAAGATGTTAGGATATATTGAAACTATAGAACATAATAAAGATGGTAAACCAATAATAGCATCTCATAACATAAGTATTACTCACACAAAAGGACTATTAGCTATAATTTTATCTAAAAAATATAAAGTAGGTATAGATATTGAATATATTTCTAACAGAGTTAAAAAAGTTGCAAAACGTTTTTTATGCATAGACGAAAAATATACTAATACTACTGAGCTGCTTCAAGTTTGGTGTGCTAAAGAGGCTATATATAAATTATATTCTGAACAACATTTATCATTTCAAAATATACATATTAATCTAAAAAAAATAAAAGCCAAAATATATTTTAATAATTCTAAAAAAAAGCAGTTTATAAAACTACCTATACAATATTTAATTACAGAAGAATACGTACTTTGCATAGTTTGGAAAATTTAAATAAATATTTTTATTTAATAAACCTTTAAAGGTTCATAGTTATTAACTAACTTTGCAAATATAATTATATAAATAATATGAAAAAAATAATATTAAGTTTATTAGTAGCTTGTTCATCTGTAGCTACTTATGCACAACACTCTATTGGTGCAATAAATATACAACCAAAAATTGGTATAAATATCGCAAATATTTCAGAAGAAAATTCTAATCCGCGTATAGGTATAGTTGCAGGTATTGAAGCGGAGTATCAATTAACAGATTTACTTTCTCTGTCTGGAGCTTTACTATACTCACAACAAGGAAATAGAAATAAAATTGATACAGAAATATTAGCCCCTAATAAAGTATATTCAGAAACAAATTACCTAAACATTCCTATAATGACTAATGTATATGTAATTAAAGGATTAGCTGTAAAATTAGGATTACAACCAAGCATAAAAATAAGCTCTAACTCTAATATTAATACTGTAGACATATCTATACCCAAATATATTAAAATAGATAAAGCTAACAATTTTGATTTATCAATCCCAGTAGGTCTATCATACGAAATAAACCATCTCCAATTAGATGCTCGTTATAACTGGGGAATAACTAACATATATAAATATGAAAATGCAAAAAATAGTGTATTCCAAATAACATTAGGCTATAAGTTTAGTATTTAATAGTAAATAAATTCATTAAATATTTCACGTAGGTACGCTAAAATGTGTACCTACGTTTTTTTTACTTATATTATTTCATATTCATTAAACATATAAAACTTATAACTATATTTTTATACTTAATAATTATAAACTATAACAAAACATTATAGTTAATATATAAAAATAAATAGGTTTTTATTAACTTTTAGTTGTTAAAACAAAAAGTTATTATCTATCTTTGCCATAAATAAAAATAAAAAAAATATTACACACAATAAATTGACTATAGCTAAAGCCAATAATAAAAACAAAGCATAATGAGTAAAAAAACTATATGGACAATAGCTGTAATAATGGGGGTATCATTCCTTGCATTATTACTTCTTCAACTCAATTACATAGAAGAAATGGCTGAGATGAAGAAAGAACAATTCGATGAGTCCGTAAACAGAGCTTTGTATCAAGCTTCACGAAATATGGAGCTAAACGAAACTTTACGATTCTTAGAAAAAGACATAAATGCAAACGAACTAAAAGACTCTACTATAACAAACAGATCCTCCTCTATAAATAGTTCAACCAATAATATATCCTCAAAACACACAATCAATAAGTATCAATCTTTTGAGAAAAAATTAATGCAAAACAACCCTGCACTCACTCCAAAAGCTATGATACTAAATAATGATAGTAACTCTATTTCGGCAACACGCAAAAAAATGAAAGAATTAGTACGCAATAGATATATCTATCAAAAAGCACTTCTTGAAGAGGTTGTCTATAATATACTATATTCTGCATCAGAAAAACCTTTAAAAGATAGAATAAATTTTAGACTATTAGACCAAGATTTAAAAGCAGAAATGCTTAATAATGGTATAAACATACCATATCATTTCTCGGTATTTACACAAGACGGAAGAGAAATTTACAGATGCCCCGACTATATAGAAGGAGATGAAAGTGAAAGCTACTCACAAGTATTATTCCGTAATGACCCTCCTAATAGAATGGGAATTGTAAAAGTTCATTTTCCAAATATGAACAGTTACATTTTTTCAAATATTAGGTTTATGATTCCTTCAATAATATTTACAATAGTATTATTAGTAACTTTCATATTCACTATTGTTATTATATTCCGTCAAAAAAGATACACAGAAATCAAAAATGATTTCATAAACAATATGACTCACGAACTTAAGACACCTATAGCAAGCATATCACTTGCCGCTCAAATGTTAAATGATAAGTCCCTTACAAAATCAGCAAAAATGATAGAACATTTAGGTGGCGTTGTAAATGATGAAACTAAACGACTACGTTTTTTAGTAGAAAAAGTACTACAAATGAGTATGTATGATCAAAAGAAAGCAGTGTTAAAAATGAAAATGGTTGACCTCAATGAAATGGTAGAAGCTATAGCTAATTCATTTACGCTACGTGTTGAGCATACTGGTGGAAAAATTTATACAGAAGTAGAAGCTATTGATTCTAAAATGTATGTAGACGAAATGCATTTTCAAAATGTTATATTCAACCTTTTAGATAATGCTGTAAAATATGCTAAAGCTGACCAGCCTTTAAATCTATATTTGAAAACTTGGAACACAAACGAACATCTATACCTATCAGTAAGAGATACTGGCCAAGGAATAAAAAAAGAAAATCTTAAAAAAATTTTTGATAAATTCTATCGCGTACACACAGGCAACAGACATGATGTTAAAGGCTTTGGATTAGGTCTTGCATATGTTAAACGTATGGTAGACCTACATGATGGAGAAATAAAAGTTGATAGCGAATTAGGGAAAGGAACTAAATTCACTATTATACTACCTGTGATATTAGATGAATAAAAAAATATATATAATATTAAAATTATACGAATATGGAAGAAAATTTCAAAATCCTATTATGTGAAGATGATGAAAACTTAGGAACACTACTAAGTGAGTATTTACAAGCTAAAGGCTATCAAACAGAGTTATGTCCTGATGGTGAAGCTGGATATAGCGCATTCATTCACGAGAAATTTGATATATGCGTTTTAGATGTTATGATGCCTAAAAAAGATGGCTTTACATTAGCTCAAGAAATACGACAAACAAATGTTGATATACCTATTATCTTCCTTACAGCAAAACAATTAAAAGAAGATATACTTGCTGGCTTCAAAATTGGAGCAGACGACTATATCACAAAACCATTCTCTATGGAAGAACTTGTATTCCGTATTGAAGCAATATTAAGACGCGTACATGGCAAAAAGACAAAAGAAGCTACTATATACACTATAGGTAGATTCACTTTTGATACTCAAAAGCAACTTCTTATACTTGATAAGGATATAGATAACGCTAAAAAACTAACAACAAAAGAGAACGAACTTCTTGCTCTTTTATGCGCTCACTCTAATGAAATCCTACAAAGAGACTATGCACTTAAAACAATTTGGATAGATGATAACTATTTTAATGCGCGCTCAATGGATGTTTACATAACAAAATTACGTAAACACCTTAAGATTGATCCAAATGTAGAGATTATTAATATACATGGTAAAGGATATAAACTTATTATCCCTGAACATGAATAATAGATTTTAGCATTCAATAGTCTATAGAAATTATTTTTCATAAAATTATGTGTACTCCTATTATCATTTTATTATAATAGGAGTTACTTTTTTATTGATGTTCACTTCGTAAAAGATCGGTAACAGTTTTAACAGGATTAAAGGTAATAACAGGCACTTCAATAAATACAGTATTCCAATTACTCATTGCACCATTCCAAAGACCAGGACGCTCTAAAGCTTTAAGCTGTTTACTACCTTTTGATTTAATTGAAACAAAACCAGTATTTTTATCTACAAAATTAAGTAAATCAAATTTTATACCTCGATAATCTTTAATACCACACACTAAATCAACAGGATTAAAATGAGTTCCATGTTTAAATATTTGTATAGTTCTATTATCATTCTTATTTATTTGAGCATTTTCTATAATCTGCAAACTTTCATTACCATTATTATCCATTATATAAAATGGTCCTCCGCCAGGTTCACCACTATTTTTTACCATTCCACAAACACGTATAGGACGATTAAGCTTAGATAGTAAAAGTTCTACTTTATCCCCTATTGTGGAACATTTCTCTATATTTAAATTACAACATAATTTATTATGTACAAATTCAGTTGCAGCAACAATATCAGCATTAATAAAATCATTTGTTTTTAATAATCGTATGTATTTAAAACATTCTGTTTGAAGTTCAACTAATATCCCTGCAATAACTTTTTTCCAATAAACTGTAGTTTGCTTTAACCTATCAGGAACTACATTATCAATATTTTTTATAAATACAATATCTGCATTTATATCATTTAAATTTTCTATTAAAGCTCCATGCCCTGAAGGACGAAAAAGAATCATTCCATCATCACTACGAAACAATGTATTATCCATATTAAGTGCAACTGTATCTGTTGAAGATTTCTGTACAGAATAATCAATATCAAAATTCAAATTATATTTTTCCTCATATTTACTCTTTGTTTTATTTACCAAAGACTTAAATAAATCCAAATGATTACCAGATACGGTAAAATGTATTCGAGCTTTATTACCTTGTTTACAATACATTGCAGCCTCAACAAGATGTTCTTCCACAGGGGTTCTATACCCATTTTTATAACTGTGAAAAGCTAATACTCCTTTAGGCATCTGTCCATAATTCAAACCTTCATCACCTAATAATAAATCTATTATATCTTTATGTCGATTAGCAGATTTAAGTTGTTCTATACTTTTATTAAATACATATTGACAATAAATATTTAGTTCGTCATAAAAAGCGAAAGATTTAATATTATCAAAAAAAGTTTTTATATTCTCGTTTTTAAAATTCTCTTCATCACTACTTAAAAAGGTAAACAAATCTTTAAACATACGAGTTGCCGCACCTGAAGCAGGAACAAATTTTACTATTTGCTTTTTAGTCCTACTATATCTCTCCCAAGAGTTAATATACTTATCAGACTCTGTATCTGTCAATTTAAATATACCATCACCTATTGTAGTCTGTCGTACAATTTTAAGATAAGGAAAACCTTCTTTTAAATTATAGATTTGATTATATAACTCTGAAATAGTTATACCTTTAGAGTTAAGTAGAACTTTATCTTTGTTAGTTAACATGACTTATAAAATAAAAATTTAAGTATTAAGAGTAAACAAATATAGCAACTTTTTCACACCTATACTAACTTTATTTATTTTTTTGTACTTTTGCTTATATAACCAAGAAGAAGAAGAAATAATGAGACCATTTTTCACAGAAGAGGAAGAAGTTATTTTTAAGGCAGGGTTTCAGCAGCTAAAAAATGCACTTCCAGATATGCTTACACAAAAAATTGAAGAAAATGTATTAAAATATATTACTGAAATAGCCCAAAATAATACTTTAGAAAGAAATAGCTTTGGATTCAATCCTATAATTTGTTCCATACAAACTGCTTTAATTTCAATTAATGATATTGGGTTAAAATTAGACTCTGCATTAGCTATTATTTACTATGTTGGTTATCAAGTTGGAATGGTTTCAGAACAAACAATAGTTAACAACTACGGAGAAAATGTTCTACATATTATAAAGGGTATAGCTCGTATAAAAGACCTATACCATAAAAAACCAATAATAGAGAGCGAAAATTTCCGAAATTTATTAGTATCGTTTGCTGAAGATATGCGTGTAATTCTTATTATGATAGCAGATAGGGTCAATATTATGCGACAAATAAGAGATACTAAAAACACAGAAGCACGAAAACAAGTATCGGAAGAAGCAAGCTATCTATATGCTCCCTTAGCTCATAAACTTGGACTGTATAAATTAAAAAGCGAATTAGAAGACCTGTCTCTAAAATACTTAGAACATGATGTGTACTATCATATAAAAGATAAATTAAATCAAACTAAACGAGCAAGAGACCAATACATAAAAGAATTTATAGACCCAGTAAGTAAAAGACTCTCTGCGGCTGGACTTGATTTTCATATTAAAGGACGTACAAAGTCTATACATTCAATATGGCAAAAAATGAAAAAACAAAAATGCAACTTTGAAGGTATATACGACTTATTTGCTATACGTATCATTCTAAAATCACCAGAAGA
Source organism: uncultured Prevotella sp. (assembly GCA_946998295.1). Taxonomy (GTDB): domain Bacteria; phylum Bacteroidota; class Bacteroidia; order Bacteroidales; family Bacteroidaceae; genus Prevotella. The sequence continues at coordinate 87,323 of CAMPYS010000002.1, read as the reverse complement.
TAAAGAAAAAATGCAATGCTGGCAAACTTACTCAATAATAACAGACATGTATCAGCCTAATCCTAAAAGACTACGTGACTGGATATCCGTACCAAAATCTAATGGTTATGAGTGCCTGCATATTACTGTACTTGGTCCAAAACAAAAATGGGTAGAAGTACAGATTAGAACTGAACGAATGGACGATATTGCTGAACATGGTTTAGCAGCTCACTGGAGATATAAAGGAGTAAAAGCTGAAGGAGGATTAGACAATTGGTTAGCTTCTATACGTGCAGCTATAGAAGCAGGAAACAACTTAGAAGTAATGGATCAATTCAAGCTTGACCTATATGATAAAGAGATTTATGTATTCACGCCTAAAGGAGATTTACTAAAATTTCCCAAAGGAGCTACCTTGCTCGATTTTGCATACGCAATACACTCAAAAATAGGTAACCAATGTATAGGGGGTAAAGTTAACCATAAAAATGTTTCACTAAGAACTGAATTAAAAAGTGGAGATACCGTAGAGATAATGACCTCTAACAACCAAACTCCTAAACAAGAATGGCTAAAAATAGCAAAATCGGCAAAAGCAAAAACAAAAATACGTTTAGCTCTTAAAGAAAATCAGGTTAAAGCTGGTATATATGTTAAAGAACTATTAGAAAGAAGATTTAAAAATAAAAAAATAGAATTTGAAGAACAAGTATTGTACCATCTCATAAAACAATTAGGTTTCAAAGAGGTATCCGACTTTTACAAAGAAATAGCAGACGAAAAATTAGATGTAAATGATGTTATAGATGAATATGTTAAAATATACAATAAGGAACATAATTTAAATCAAACAAAAGAAATAGAAAGTGCTAAGAATTTTGAATTTGAAGATAAAACAAAAGAACTGCTACGCAACAATGAAGATATATTAGTTATAGGAAAAGATCTAAAAGGAATAGATTTCTCGCTATCGAAATGTTGCCACCCTATTTACGGAGACCCTATCTTCGGATTTGTTACTATCTCTGGAGGCATACGTATACATCGTACTGACTGTCCTAATGCTCCAGACTTACAAAAACGATATGGATACAGAATAGTAAAAGCACGTTGGAGTGGTAAAGGAGAGTCTACTTACGATATAACACTACGTATAATAGGAAATGATGATATTGGAATAGTTAGCAATATAACCAATATCATATCTAAAGAAAATAATATTACAATGCGATCTATTAACATTGATACAAATGATGGACTATTCTCTGGAACTATATCGGTAATGGTTGAAGATACTTCTAAATTAAAAACACTAATCAAAAAAGTATCAAATATAAAAGGTGTAAAACAAGTAACAAGACTTTGAGAAAAAATACAGCTTTACAAAATTATCAATATAACTATAATTTAGTAACTTTGCAAATATTAATAAAATATATTAAAATATTATATAAGTAAATCAATGATTAAAATAACAAAAGAAGCCGCATTAGAATATCACCAGAATAATCGTCCGGGAAAAATAGAAGTAATACCTACAAAACCATATAGTACACAAAGAGATTTAAGTCTTGCATACTCACCGGGAGTAGCATTTCCATGCTTAGAAATACAAGAAAAAGCTGACAACGTGTTCAAATACACTGATAAAGGAAATCTTGTAGCTGTCATAACAAATGGAACTGCTATTTTAGGACTTGGAAATATTGGTGCCATGAGTGGTAAACCTGTTATGGAAGGCAAAGGATTACTATTTAAAATATATGGTGGAATAGATGTCTTCGATATAGAAATCAACGAACAAGACCCAGATAAATTTTGCGAAACTGTTGAAAAAATTGCGCCTACCTTTGGAGGTATAAACCTCGAAGATATTAAAGCACCTGAATGTTTCGCTATAGAAGAACGATTAAAAAAGACTTTGGATATTCCTGTAATGCACGACGATCAACACGGAACTGCAATAATTTCTGCTGCAGGACTTAAAAACGCCTTAGAAGTAGCAGAAAAGGATATAAAAAAAGCAAAACTTGTAATGAATGGTGCTGGAGCTGCCGCCATTTCATGCGCTAAACTTTATATTGCGTTAGGAGTAAAACGTGAAAATATTATAATGATCGACTCAAAGGGCATTATAACTAAAGAACGTACCGACTTAACACCACAAAAGAAACTTTTTGCTACATCACGAAAAGATATACATACATTAGAAGAAGCTATGAAAGGATGTGATGTTTTTGTTGGTCTATCAAAAGGCAACATTCTAACTAAAGATATGATTAAGTCTATGAGCAATAACCCTATAGTATTTGCCTTAGCTAATCCTGTACCTGAAATATCATACGAAGATGCCTTAGATGCAAGACCTGATGTTATTATGTCTACAGGTAGATCTGACTACCCTAACCAAATTAATAATGTTATTGGCTTTCCATACATCTTCAGAGGAGCTCTTGATGTTCATGCAAAAGCTATAAACGAAGAAATGAAAATGGCTGCTGTTCATGCTATTGCTGAAATAGCTAAAAAGCCTGTACCAGATGTTGTTAATAAAGCATACCATGTTAATGATTTATCTTTTGGGTCAAAATATTTTATACCTAAGCCTGTTGATCCAAGACTTATAACAGAGGTAAGTGCTGCTGTAGCAAAAGCTGCTATCGAAAGTGGAGTTGCAAGAACCAAAATATCAAATTTTGAGGTATATAAGGAACAACTTCGCCAATTATTAGGACAAGAAACAAAACTAACACGCTACATACATTCAACGGCAAGAAAATATCCTCAAAAAGTAGTATTTGCTGAAGGTGAACATCAAAATATGATGAAAGCGGCTATATTAGCAAAACAGGAAGGTATATGCAAACCTATATTATTAGGTAATCCTGATAGATTAAATAGAATTGCTAATAGACTAAAAATAGACTTATCAGACATTGAAATAGTAGACATGAGAGCTGATAAAGAGCAACGACGCCGTGCTACGTATGCAAAACACCTCGCTGAAAAACGTGCGAGAGAAGGATATAACTTTAACGAAGCATACGATAAAATGTATGATAAAAACTATTTTGCTATGGCAATGGTTGAATATGGAGATGCTGATGCATGCGTAACAGGATTATATACAAACTATAATAATATAATTACAACTGCAAAAGAGGTTGTTGGTATACGGCCTGAATATAAGCATTTCAGTACAATGCATATCCTAAATTCTAAAAAGGGTACGTACTATATTGCTGATACACTTATTAATAGACATCCTACAACTCAAGCACTTATTGACACTGCATGTTTAGCACACGAAGTTGTAACTTTCTTTAATGATAAAGCTATAACAGCTATGGTGTCTTTTTCCAACTTTGGTTCAGATGCTGGAGGCTCACCCGAAAGTGTTCATGATGCCATAAAATACTTACAAGAAACTTACCCCGACTGGGCTATAGATGGAGAAATGCAAATTAATTTCGCATTAAATAAAAAACTTAGAGATGAAAAATATCCTTTTACACGTCTAAAGGATAAAGATGTTAATACTCTAATTTTCCCTAACCTCTCTTCGGCTAATTGCACTTACCAACTCCTTAGAAACATTAGCCATGATACGGAAATCATAGGGCCTATACAGATGGGACTTAATAAACCTATACACTTCACTGACTCAGAGGCTTCAGTAAGAGATATTATAAATATTACCGCAGTAGCAGTAATAGATGCTTATGTTGCAAAGCTAAAGAAAAAACAATAATTATCCACTTAGTATATATCCCCCAAAAACATTTTTGGGGGATAACTTTTACTATTTTACCTATTATTATCTACCCTTTCTACTTCTTTTACTTCCACTTTACAAGAGGAAAAAATCTAATTCTATCATCTTCCTATGTTCTTTATCTAAATTTATATATTACTCTATACCTATTTGTATCATTTTTATTGTGTTATATACTCAAATATAATGATAACTTTCAATAAATAAAATCATCTTTTTTAGGTATTGCGAAAAAATAAAAAAGTTACTTAATTTGCAAAAATAAAAATACGTTATTAAATAACCTCTGCAAATTACAAATGCAGAATAAAAAACTAAATGATTATGATTAAAAATTTACTTTTAGCAACCATGCTGTCTATATTTACGGCAGGTCAAGTGAGTGCTCAAAGTGGACAACAGTCCATCAGTTTAACAACAGATATTCCCATTGGAGATACATTGAGAGTTGCAATAGAACACGAAGGGCGTATGTCCGTAACAGGTGTATCATATTCGGATTCTCAAGACCAAATCTCTTACAAGTTTGTCCTAACAAGTCCAACAGTAACATTATCTGCTGACAACATCACATGGTTTCATTGCGATAACCAATTGATTACATCATTAAATGTTAGCAAAGCTGGTAGTTTAAGAAATTTAGAATGTGGTAATAATTTTATTACATCTCTCGATGTTTCTGCCAATAAAGAACTTGAAACATTGAACTGCTCAGGAAACTTGAAGATGACTGGCACTTTAAACTTAGCAGCAAACACCAAACTTATAGAGTTAGGATGTACTGAGGTTCCTATCACAACGTTGATTTTACCTTCTAATGGTAGCAATTTAGAAACTCTATGGCTTTCATCTTGTCATAATCTGACGGGATTGGATGTGTCAAACATCAGAAGTCTCAAGACATTAGGGTGCAACTATATGAGTAGTCTCGCCTCATTGATGCTCAGCAATAACACCAATTTGGAATATCTCTATTGTTCAAACTCTTCTGTAACATCCATTAATACAGCCAATCTCCCAAACTTGCGCGAACTTTGGTGCAACGACAATCCTAACTTGCAGTTGCTCAATGTGGAAAATGCAAGTCTTCTTACCGACTTGTATTGCTCCAACTGCAACCTTTCGCAGCTCAGCGTGGCAAACTGTACGAGTTTGGAACGCTTGTTCTGTCAGCATAATCAGATTAGAACAACTGCTCTGACTAATCTGATAAATTCTCTGCCTTATCATCAGCCTACGCCTGAGAATTTGGAACTATATGAATTCTGCTACTATGATAGCCTTGAAAATAGGAAAAAAGATAATAATGTCGCTCCAACTACTGACCAGATAAGTAAGTGCTATGCTAAAGGTTGGACACCTAAATATCTTGCAGTAGATAATAATATCAAATATCCTATATGGATTTCATTTACAAAACCAAATAGTTCTCGCAGTATAAATCAGTATGGAAAACAGACAACTGAAATACGTTCTATTGAAGATATTGATGCTAACGACCATTCTCTTTGGTATGACATACAAGGACGTTGTGTAAGTAAACCTACCCACAGCGGTCTATATATACATAATGGTAAGAAGGTATTTATCAAATAAATTTCAAGCAAACAATTAATTCAATAAAAACCCAATTCTGCCAAACAGAGGTTTGGCAGAATTGCTAAATAATAATAATAATGAAAAAGTATTTACTCCTATCTTTGCTGGCTATCTGTATGTCGGCACAAGTGAACGCACAAACTTATGATGCAATAAATGTAACAATGGAAGTAGGAATGGAAACTTCTATTACAAGGGCTCAAAATAGAGAATATTTTGCAAGCGATGCATATCCAGTTGGAGCAGCAATCAAAATATTCTCTGGGGGTGAGGCAAAAGATAGCGTTTGGCTGAAAGGTATAGGAAAGCCTATTGAAATCTCTGCAAAAAAAATCACAGGCTTTCCTAATATAAGGAATTTTACGACTATCGAAGCACGTAAACGAACTCCAAATATGGCTATGTTTACTTTGACCGACGACCCTATGACGAAAAAGATAGAATTACCTACTCATACTGTGTTAAAGGATGTAACGCTAAGTAATCTTCCTAAACTTACAGATATAAATTTCTATGATTGTGAGGGTATAGAAAACCTTGTTGCAAAGAAGTTACCAATAGATGAACTTAATATCAGTAAAAGTAAACTTATAAAGACTATTGATTGCTCTAACTGCGAATTGGAAACTTTCACCATTCCTGAAAAAAGTGCTATAAACAAAATCAACTGTAGTGGCAACAGCCTTTCAGAAGAGGAAGTAGGGAAACTTATTGCTGCACTACCTGCAACAGGTGGAGTACTTTGTATATATGACGAAGCTGCGGAGAAGAACAATGAATGTACTGCCAAACAGGTAGCCGATGCAAAGGCAAAAAACTGGAAAGTAGTAGATGCTACTGGTAAAGACTATGCTGGAACAGGAGCAAGTGTTAATAAAGTAAATTCTATAAAGGATAACTGTAAAGACGATGCTCCCTACTACGACCTTCAAGGTCGCCGTATACAAAAACCTACACACAGTGGTCTATATATACATAATGGTAAAAAAATCTTTATCAAATAATTTCCAAAAACATTGATTAAATAAAGAATACGGTTCTGTCAAAAATATATTTGGCAGAATCTTTTTATTAATATATAAGTATGAAAAAAAATATATTTTTACTTTTTTCTCTACTTCTCTGCAGTATAACACTACAGCTACATGCAGAAATTGGAAAAGGAAGCATCAGCTTTACCTCAAAAAAAGCTGTTAATTCAAAAATCAAAGTTACGGTAGAGACAGGTTCTGCTACTAAAACTAAAATGGGTGAAACCTTTACTGTAAAAGGTGCAAAGGTTAAAAGTGCTAAAGGTGGAAAACTTGAATTGATTATAGAAAAAAGCGAAGCGTTAATTACTCTTAACGGCGACTTTACACTATTCAAGTGCGAGAAAGCAGAGCTTACCACACTCAAGCTTGAAAATGCAAAAAAACTACAAAAGCTATATTGCAAGCGCAACAATCTAAAAGAGTTAGATGTTACTTATCTAAATGATTTAGTAGATTTAGATTGCAGTTCAAACCAAATAGCTACAATGGACTTGGAAGCATGTGAGAAACTAAAAAAAGCTAACTTCTCAAGTAATAGTATCAAAAATCTATATTTACCAGAAAGTAATACTTTAACCTACATTGATTGTTCGATAAATCCGAGTATAAACGATTTAGATGTAAGTAAGTGTAAAGGTCTCAAAACTCTCAAATGCTACACCTGCGGACTTGGTGAAAAAAAAATAGATAAACTTGTAGAACAACTACCTACTTATGCCTCTCCTGATGCAAAAATATATATTCGCTTCGGAAGCGATGGTGAATACTACTTCACTAAACAACATATAAAACAACTTAAGGAAAAGGGCTGGATAGCCTACGACAGTAATAACCAACTATGTGAAGGGAAAGAAGACTGGGGTATATTTCGTTTTGAGACATCAGGCAAACAGTCGCTATACTTTTGTTCTTCTCCTACTCCAGGTTTAAATATCAATCTCTTTTTCAGCGAAGGAGTTGTTTACGACCCTACCTTTAGTTATGGCAACAAGGCAAAAATAACTTGTACAAAAGCTGGAAGCTACACTGCTAAATGTAAGTTTTCAAAAATATGGTTTGATGGCATCCCTGACAAAATTACGATGGTCGACCTCTCTGGGCAAGCTTATCTAAAAGAATTTAGTGCAAAACATTCAGGAATAACCAAACTATTATTGTCAGAAAACGTAGAAAAAATTAGCGTTACACAGAGTGGCTGGCTAACAAATGTAATAGTGCCTAAAAATAATCATCTAATTAGTCTAAATCTTTCAGAAAATATTAGTTTGACAACTCTTGACCTTTCCAACTGTTCACAGCTAGAACAATTAGACATACGAAGCTGCAATTTGGAACAGATAAAACTAACTGGTTGCAAGCAACTAAAAAAAATACAATGTTGCGGAAACCACTTAAAAACAGCTGCTTTCAACCAAATCATATCAGACCTTGCTGATCATTCTGGAGAAAGTGGAAACAAATATAGCATTGTACTTCATTCCAACAAAACAAAAGAATGGAACTACTGTACAATTGCACAGATAGAAGCACTAAGAGAAAAAGGATGGACAGTGTTGGAAATATATAATGGAAAAGAAAGCAACTATACAGGAATAGACGGAGATGACCCTTATATAGACAAAAAAGTTGGAGATAACCGCTTTGGCACAGACCGTATAAGTATCCACTTTAATGATAACCATAGCACAATTTATTGTAAGAAACTCTGCATAGACAATAAATTGCAGACATTGCAAGACATAAAAGATAATGAAAATATGTGGGTAGAAGGAGCTGCAGACATAAGATCTTCAGATATAAGAGACGACGAAGACGGCATATGTTTACAATCCTACAAAAACAACATTACCTTATATGGAAAGATAACAGAAATAAAAAATTTAGGTTACATCAGTGATAATGGAGGAGATATAGATGCATCACAAGCATCAAGTCTAAAACGCTTGGTAATTGACAATCCTCTTTATAAGTTTGGTATAAAGTCTTTAAAACTTCCTAAAGGCAATGCCCTTACAGAGTTAAATTTATCAGGGATTTCATTTCCTCAGTTTGATGTAAGCAATTGCACAGGATTGAAGAATGTTACGTTTTATGGATGCAAGTTTAAGTATCTTGATTTTTCTAATGCAAAAAATTTAGAGAAAGCTATCCTTAATGCAGGTTCTGAAAGTGTTTCATTTGCACAAAACGGTAAGCTCAAAGAGCTACAGTTAATAGATTGCTACGCCCTACTAACATCTGTAGGCATACCTGAAAGTGTAGAGAACCTCCGTGTTACTCGCTGGCAACAGGAAAAACTTCCAGAGTTACCATCAGGACTTCGTATCCTCGACTGTAATGGATTAGATAAGCTAACATCAATACCAGCTCTACCTGCTTCATTAACCGAAATGAAGTTTATAAGCAGTAATGTGCCTTCATTCGACTTTACACATTGCAAAGAACTGACAACACTAACGTTGGAGTTCAATCCGATACACAGTATCAAGTTTCCAACCGAAAGCAAACTTAAAACCATCTCTATCGCAAATAACAGTATAAGTGAAAAAGACATGACTACAATAATTGAAGCTCTGCCAAAAGTAAACAACGGAACATTAATGATATGGGCAGGGGATGGAATTAGTGCTAACTACTGCAATAGCCAACACGTAGCAGCAGCTAAAGCAAAGGGTTGGAACGTCATTGACTGGCGCGGAATCCCTTATCCTGGCATGAAGCCAACAGGTATCAGCAACACAATAATAAGTAAAGAGGATAAAGCTCCTTATTATGACTTACAAGGTCGCATAGTTGAAAGACCAACACAAAGTGGAATCTACATCCACAACGGTAAAAAGATTATTATCAAATAAAAATAAATAAATAAATGTAGGTTTCGAAGAAAGTTATTCTTTTCGTCGAAACTTACATTATTTTAACAACAATAGCAAATAATTCTATATGATAAAACATTATACATGTATTTTGATTTTCTTAATAAACTGTGCTTATCTTTCAGCACAAAGCTATATGATGAAGGTAGAAAAAAAGAATGGAGAGACTGTAATAAGACAAGTTGATGAAATAAAAGAAATACTATTTAATAATGTCAGTATACGAATAAATAATAAAAATAATACACATACTGATTATAATAAAGGTACTATAAAAAATATTAGTTTCTCGCTTGGAGAAAATGAAGAAAAGAAAATTTACTTTTCACTACCACGCTCTATTAAGAGTCCATTAGATGCACAATTGCAACTATCAATAACTAATTTAGAAACAAACGAAATATATAAGACTACAGCAAAGCTAACAGAAGGTAAAAAAATTGTTGCAAAAGCAAATATCCCTAATGGAAGATACAGTATCACTGCTCGCGGCTCAATTAACTTTGAAAAAAGAATATGGGAAAATTTTATGAAAGAATGGAATGTATTGAAAATGACTGCGCAAATAAAAGCAGATAAAGAGGTTTGTCTCACTAACAATAACATTTCCGATGCTATAGAAATACCGCTAAAAACTTACACTGATGCGGATGGTTTTGTAATTACTGAAGTTTTTTTTTCCTCACCTCCTAGTAGGGAGTATGATGATCAATATATAAAGATAGGTAATAATACTGACAGTGTGAAATATATTGATGGATTAGCTATTGTAGAAAGTGGATTTAATACAAATGATAGCACAATAAATAATCCTCAATTCAAGGATGAGATGATGACTATAACTTGGGCTTACGTTTTTCCGGGAACAGGACACGATTATCCTGTACAACCAGGTAAAGAGATTGTTATAGCACTTAATGCAAACAATTATAAAGCAAAATACGGCTCGTTCGATTTAAGTCATGCAGATTTTGAATTTTATGACAATACGGGGATGGACACACAGAATGAAGATGTGCCGGACTTGGAAAACTGGACCAACGTCCACGGCGGACAGACTACACTCTCCACACGCGGGTGCAAATCTCTCGGATTGGTTAAAATTGGTACAGATAAAGAAACTTTCAAAGGATATTTTTGCTATAGCTATTCAGAGAAAGACGTTGCAACTGGCTTTGTTAATCCTACTGTAAGTGGGTATGTTGTTCCTAATGCGTGGGCTGTGGATGTTGTGGAAATTGCTGCCCAATATGATAGACAATGGAATGTTTTTGACTGGGAACTTGACAGAGGGTTCACTTATGCAAATGATCATCACATTGGTAATGATTATGGCGCAGCGGTAACAAGACGAAAAGTAGCTGGAAAATGGAAAGACACTAACAACTCAAGTACCGACTTCCTACACAAACAAACTCCTAGTATGTACTAACTCTATATTTATAACTAATACGATCAGTATCAGTGCGTTTGAAAGAGAACAAGAAGTACAACTATAAATAATATCTTGAATATTATGCAACGATAATTGTAAAGAAAAATTACCTACAAAAAGTGATGTAAAAATTGTTTAAGTTAAACTCCAATAACGTTCCTTAAGTAAACGATTGAACACTTTAAATAGAAACGCTAAGACGTTTTAAGTAGGATTGCAGTAGGGGATTAACTTAAACAAATGTCAAACTTATTATGTGTTTTATAAAGTTCTGTTTTACAAAGGTTTATAAAACACATATTTTATGATAATATTTTCCTAAAATATAGATTATTATTTGCTATATACAGCCATTAAATAGCATTGTTGTTTAAATCATTTTGTTTATATTTTTTACTGTAGAATAAAGTATATAGATTGGCCTTTTCTATATAATAAAAGCTATTAATATTTTTCAATAGTTCGCTATACTTGCTGGGTATAGCTGAAACAAAACTCAATTTAGAATCTTGAGCGATATGTGCACAACACTTCCTAACCAGATATGGATGTCTTTGTGGAGAAAAAACTTGTGGTTCTCATTAGCATCACCCAAATAACAAAACGTAATTTTTGCTTAAGTGTCTTTGAATAGGCTATGATTGTGTATAGACTGTCCTTAAGTCCTTCAATATGCATCTTCGCAATACATGTAAGGTCGAGTTTCTTGTAATTGATTTTTCCATCAAGTGTTTTGGAACGTCCGTGTCTGTTGGAACAGGATCCCACGTACATATAATATAAGCTGGCTGTATTCCTAAAACTACTGACAATGGCAAGTCCCATGATTTTAAGTCCGTGTTTCATGGAACTCACACAACCATACACAAAAGAACCAACATGCGGAATCTTCTTACCTGACTTACTGATGTAGCTCGGGTCTATGGCTATAGCTAACAGTCTGTCCATATTCCGATAAAGCCGAGAAAGGAGAAAGGTTAAACAACACTATGACAACCATGATGCCATAGAAATACCTTTCACTGTCCCAACCGATTGTAAACACACCGATTGGTACATCTAAAGTATGCTTTATATTTTGATAGTTATTTAATAGGAGTTCTACGCTTTAACTCATCCCTCAAACATGAGGCGACTTCAAAATCTTCTTCAATAATAGCTTTGTTTAAAGCCTCTTCTAACATTTCCTGACTAAGAATATTAAGAGGTAAAGATATTTTTTCTTTTGTCTCATCAAATATCATACTTTGGCGATAAAATAACTTTTCTTCTATAAACATATCAAGCCCTGCAACAGTAGCAAGCAACACAGCATCAGGAGCAGATATTGGCAACATTTCAAAAGTTATTTTGTTTATCAGTATAACCTTATACTCTCCCCCACTTATAGAACTAAAAAGTATCTCATAATTTTCTTTATTCATATCAGGATTAATCCAACACATAACTTCAGGTAAAAGTGTATTCTTTATTGGGTTATTATTCACTCTTAAAGCTAACTGTCTTTCTAATTCCTTACTACATACAAAAGCTATTTGACGTTCATTATTTTGATCGACAAGAATTAGCAAGTTGATGTCTAATCCACTTACTATCTTTTTAGTACTTTGAAGTTGAAGGCGAATTTTCTTCATTTTGCTTTTTCTTTTGGTTTAAATATGAGAGCAAAGGCTATACCTACAATCAGAGAATATCCTGCAAAGATAAACCAACAAGTTTGCCAGTCGCCTCTCATAAGTGTATCTGTACCAAATGTTTCTGGGTGTGTGAAATGATTAATAATTTGTTGAGCCGAAAGTGTTCCTATAGTTGCTCCTATACCGTTAGTCATTAACATAAATATACCTTGAGCTGAAGAGCGTAACGAGCTATCGGTATTGTTATCTACGAATAAAGAGCCTGAGATATTAAAGAAGTCAAATGCCATACCATATACTATCATTGATAGTATAAATAATAATACTCCTGGCATTCCCGGGTTACCAATACCAAAGAGTGCGAAACGTAATACCCATGCAAACATAGCTATAAGCATAACGTTTTTAATTCCATACTTACGCATAAAAAATGGTATAAGCAATATGCAAAATGTTTCACTTATCTGTGACAAGCTGATAAGAATATTAGCATGTTGCACTCCAAAAGCATCTGGAAAATCTGGTTTAAAACTAAATAGGAAAGGATTAGCAAAACTATTTGTTATTTGAAGACTAACCCCAAGTAACATAGAAAACAAAAAGAATATTGCTATCCTTTTTTCTTTAAATAATGTAAATCCTCTAAGCCCAAAGGCATCAATAAGCGATGTTTTAGTATTACTTTTATTTATAGTACAATTTGGTAAAGATAGAGAATATATAAATAAAATGATACTAACAACACCTGATGTTACAAACTGATTTTGGTTTCCTTGAAATCCTAATATATCAACTATCCACATAGTTAATATAAATCCTATTGTTCCAAATATTCTAATAGGAGGAAAATCTTTTACTATGTCATAACCTTTTTGTTTTAACGAGAAATAAGCAACAGAGTTAGTTAAAGCTAAAGTAGGCATATAAAAAGCTACAGATAAAGAATATAAAGAAAACAATGTTGAAAAATCGGTAGAGTTTCCTGCAACATATCCATACCATGATAATACAAACATAAACATACCTGCTAATAAATGACAATAGCCTAAAAGGCGTTGAGCAGGTATCCACCTATCAGCAACTATACCCATCAGTGCAGGCATAAAGATAGAAACAATACCTTGCATTGAATAGAAATAAGCTATTTTGCTTCCGAAGCCAATATTCCCCAAATAACGTCCCATTGACGTTAAATATGCTCCCCAAACAGCAAACTCCAAAAAGTTCATTAGGGACAAACGTACTTTTAAGTTCATATAGAGTAGTAATTTGTTATTTTACAAAAGTAAGATATTTTTTATAAATATACTATAAGATTCTTTTTTATTGATATTTTTAATACCTAACAATAAGATATGGTCTTTATATCTATATCAAAACCTTATAAAAGAAAACTTTTTGTTGTGTATACTCAAATTTAAATTGTCTTTCCGTAATTCTATTTTAAAATTGTTTTTTAGCTTTGTTAGTCCATAGTAAGATAACAAAGAAGGGTCTTTCAATAGTTCGTCTCCATTTTCTCTATCATAACGATATACTTTTGTAATAATTAAAACTTTATTTTCTATTTTGTAATAACATATTATTTTAGGAATGTTAGTATTTTTAACTTCTAATTGCAAAAGTTTAGCTTGAAACGACCAAAAAACTTGTTTATCTGCATAAGATGTTATTTTCCCATTATCATTTATTGTAATTAGTTTCCACATTCCTGCTAAATTATTAGGTACACTATCCGACTCTATTGTACATGATGTTAGTATAAGTAAGAAAAATAATACAACAAAAGAGTATATTGCTTTAATATTCTTCATATTTGTTTAATATTAAAATATTCCAGTTTTTGTAAATGTTAATTGCATTCCATAGTTATTAGTTCCCAATATTGATCCATGATCTACTCCAAGTCCTAACTTTATTCTTGTCCCATTAAACCACGATTTGTTGTTTAAATTAAGCTGATAGTCAATTTCTGTCATAAGACTTGCATTATATTTTTTATACATATAAGGATTATTATAAGTTCCCAGTCCATCTTGAAGAGAAGCTATTACACGCCATCGCAAATAACTATTAGGACGACCACCTAATGCAATATAAAGAGCAGAGAAACGATTATTCTCAAACTCTATTTTTCCATCTTCATTATATATTGGTGAACGATATAAAGGGTTACCCATTGACTGTCCCCAATGCTGATTTCCTGTATATAAGAAGTGGTTATAATAATTATCTTTCCCCCCTATATGATCTGCTACGGTTTTTGTATGATCATGGTATATTGGTCCACTTTGATATTTTGATGTTATATATTCTATTACAAGTGTATTTAACCAATGTATTTGCTTAAAATTATATTCAAACCCTAACAAAAAATCTTTTAAACCATAGCGCAAAAAACTTTTCTTTTTCTTCTTACGCCACTCAATACCTGGTACATATCCATCATAATCTAGTAAAAACATTGATGAATGATCTTCAAAATATTTATCCATATATATGGAATATCTGTTTATATTGCCATTATATGTTATTCTCATTAACCAAGAACCAAAATGATTACCTTCACTATTTTGATACGTCGTTTCACCTATATCACTTCCACCAGGAATAAAGGCATGATAATAAGCATTAAAATTTGTATTATTTTTAACTACGTCTATTAAGGTTCCTTTATCATCGAAAGAGTATGAAGTTCCTCCAAATGTTGAAACCATTTCTAAACCTAACTCGATAGACCAAGGTGAAAATCCTGCAACATTAGCAATTTTTAAATAACACGCCTTAGAATGATACAGAACATTATCTGCATAGTTTCTCTTTTTAGATGTGTACTTATGCTGCCAGCTATCATCTGTCATCTTTCCAAAAGCAATATGCCCTTTTATATGTAAATAGCCATTAGCAAAGGGAAGAGTCCAATATTCTGGTAATGAAAGTCTTACTTGCGGAATAGGTCGAGCATTAATACCTAATGTTTGAGAGCCTGAACTGTATTTATTGTTTTTTAATTCCAAAGGATATTCCTTTGCACCTATTGTAAGAATTCCTTTAAGGTAACGTCCTTCAATATATGCTTGATTTACAATAAAATTACTTGTATAATTTATTGCGGTGGCAAGATCTACACCGTAACCTATTCCCCACTTTCGTCCATTATCAGTAGATATATTACGCTCTGCTGCAATACGCAAATAGCTATTAATATCTTTCAAAGAACTAAGCCCATATTTATTTGCATTTAGCCATAAAGGCGTTTTATTGACAGAAAAACTACCTTGAGTCTCTATCTTATATTCTATATTTTTGAATTGGCGCAACTTTACTGTATCAGATAAAACATATTCGTTTTGTGCTTGTAACTCAAAAGAAAAAAATAAAGATAATAAAAATAATAACTTTAAAATCTTGTTAGTCATTTTGTTTTTATAGTATTTTATTATGATTTTTCTATTTCTTGCAAAAGGTTAACTGCCTTGCCTACAGATGTAACATTTTTAATAACCATATAACGTTTACCGTTTTTTTCGTTTAATTTGCATGTATGCACCTGAGCTGTTAAATAAGATAATATTTTTCCAAATTCCTTACTTTCATAATATGGGCTATTAACATTTGACACAAACTGTAATTTAAGTTCTCCACCTTTTAATATTACTTTTTCACATCCAAGATTCTTAGCAGCACGTCTAAGTGGAACTATTTGCATAAGTTCTAAACCTTGCTTAGGAATCTTACCGAATCTATCTTCTAAACGCATGCGATAGGCTTTTAATTGTTCATCAGTCTCTATATTATCAAGTTCTCTATATAACAAAATACGTTCAGAGCTACCTGGCACAAAAGTTTCAGGGAAATACATTTCAAGATCGCTTTCTATATTACAATCTTCTACAAAATCTTTTGCAGCAAATTCTTTACCTGCAATTTTATTTTCCTCATATAGTTCATGAAATTCTTCATTCTTTAATTCTGTAACGGCTTGGTTCAATATTTTTTGATATGTTTCATAACCTAAGTCTTCCATAAATCCACTTTGTTCTGCTCCTAATAGGTTACCTGCTCCTCTAATATCAAGGTCTTGAACGGCAATATTAAATCCACTTCCTAAATCAGAAAAAGTTTCTAAAGCCTCTAATCTACGTCGTGAATCAGTATTTAGAGCTGTCAAAGGTGGTGCTATAAGATAACAAAAAGCTTTCTTGTTAGAACGCCCTACACGCCCACGCATTTGATGCAAATCAGAAAGGCCAAACTTATGAGCATCATTTATTATTATTGTATTTGCATTAGACACATCTATACCATTTTCTACAATAGTTGTTGAAAGTAAAACGTCGTATTCATAGTTCATAAATCCCATTACTATTTTTTCGAGCTCCTCTGGTCTCATTTGTCCATGTCCTATTCCTATACGACAATCAGGTATATGTTTCTTTATAAAATTAGATAGCTCTATAAGACTTGATATACGATTATTAACAAAAAAAACTTGTCCATTTCTACTCATTTCAAAATTAATAGCCTCAACTATTATTTCAGTATTAAATGTAGATATTTGTGTTTGTATTGGATATCTGTTAGGTGGTGGGGTACGTATTATGCTCATATCTCTTGCACCCATTAAAGAAAATTGTAAAGTACGTGGTATTGGTGTGGCAGACATTGACAATGTGTCAATATTTGTTTTTAATTTACGTAACTTTTCTTTTGTAGATACACCAAACTTTTGTTCTTCATCTATTATTAATAATCCTATATCATTCCATTTTACAGACTTGCTCAATAGTTTATGGGTTCCTATCAATATATTTATTTCTCCAGCTTCAAGTTTTTGCAATATTTCTCGCGTTTGCTTAGCTGTTCTGGCTCTAGAAAGATATTCTACAGTTACTGGCATATCCTTTAAACGCCTATAAAATGTTTGATAATGTTGAAATGCTAATACTGTTGTTGGAACAAGTACAGCTACTTGCTTACCATCTACAGCTGCTTTTAAGGATGCACGTATAGCAATTTCTGTTTTTCCAAATCCTACATCTCCACATATTAATCTATCCATAGGCTTAGTACTTTCCATATCTTGCTTAACTTCTTGGGTTGTCTTAAGCTGATCTGGCGTATCTTCATAAATAAAGGAAGCTTCTAATTCGTGTTGGATATAAGAATCAGGAGAAAAAGCAAACCCTTTCTCATTACGCCTCTTTGCATATAGCTTTATTAGGTCTCGGGCTATATCTTTTATTCGTTTTTTGGCTCTATCCTTTAATCTTTCCCATGCACCTGAACCTAAAATTGATAATTTGGGCATATCACCACTTTCAGAACTTTTATATTTACTTATCTTATAAAGTGAATGGATTGAAACATCTACTATATCATTATGTTGATATACTATTCTGATCATTTCTTGATATGAATTGCCTGTAGGGACACGCACTAAACCAGCAAACTTACCTATACCATAATCTATATGAACTAAATAATCACCAGGTTCTAACTCTTGAAGCTCTTTCATCGTTATAGCCATTTTGCCTTGTCGTGCCTTGTCTGATTTTAGGTTGTAACGATGGAATCTATCAAATATCTGATGATCCGTAAATAAACAAGCACATATATTATTATCTATATACCCTTCATGGATAGTACGATTTACTGGTATAAAATTTATAGTGTTAATATCGGTACTTTTTTTATTAGTCTCACTATCAAAAATATCTTTTAAACGTTGTATTTGTTTTTCGCTATCTGCAAGAATATATAATTTATAACCTTGAAGTTGATAATCACTTAATGTTTTTATTAGTAAATCAAAATTTTTGTGAAATAGTGGCTGCGGTGAAATATCTAACTTTATTAATGAAGACGATACGTTATCTGAAAATGGTTTATTGCCAAACTCTATACGTTTAAATGCTGTTATTTCTCTAATAAAAACATAAGGAGTTAAAAACATTAGTTGAGCTTTTAATCGTTCACGTATAGATGCTCTTTCTGCTTCTGTCTTACCTTCTATTTGTTCGGATATAGCTTGTTCTGTAAATCCTTCATCGTATATTTTATCTATCTTATCACGTACATAATTTAAATCTTTAATAGCTATTATTGTGTCCTTTGGTAAAAACTTTAAGAATGATTCCTTTCCTTCAGAATTAGTAGAAAGTTCTGGCACAATATCTATTTGGTCAAGTTTATCTTCTGATAATTGAGTTTCTACATTAAATGTACGTATAGAGTCTATTTCATTATCAAAAAAATCTATTCGATAAGGCAATTCACATGCGTATGAATAAACATCTATAATACTACCTCTTAGTGCAAAATGTCCTGGTTCATATACATAGTCACGTTGCTTAAAACCATAGGAACGCAAAGACTTTACAAGTTCTGTTAAATCTATTTCTTCGCCAACTCTTACAGTTTTTATTTTTGAATTTAACTTACATGTAGAAATAACTAATTCGGATATAGCTTCAGGATATGTTACTATATAAAGCGGTAATGGGGATTTTGTTTTTTGTTCGTTAAAAGAAGCAAGATGAGTTAAAGTTTCTGTTCTTAATATTTCATTTCCTGCATCACGCTGCCCATATTTAATAGCACGCCTATAAGATGAGGGAAAAAATAAAACTTCTGCAATATTATTTTTAGTTTTATCTGCCTTTAATATTGTCTTTAAGTCGTTATAAAAATATCCAGCTTCTTCATTATCGTTTAAAATAAACACTACAGTTTTATCTATTTTTTCTGCTAAAGAAGAAAAAAATATTGGTGCAGATGAGGCTATTAAACCTTTAATAAAAACTGATTTTTTTGTTTCTGATTCTATATAATTTAATAAAACCTTAGCCTGTGGCAAAGTTTCATAAAGCTTTCGTATATCAAATATATCCATAAATTATTTATAAGGGAAAAAACAACGATAATAATCTATAACCTAAAAGATAGGTTCATCATCATTACAGCTTCCAAACCTGCTGTTTCTGTACGTAAGCGACTATTACCTAAGCTACAACTTATACCCCAATGTTTAACAAGATTTTTTACTTCGTCAATAGAGAAGTCTCCTTCTGGTCCTATAAGTACTATAACTTCTTGGTCATGCCGTGAAATAGAGGACAATTCTGTAAATAAGTCTTTACGTTCTAACTCGTTATAGCAATGGCAAAAAAAATGTGCTCCTTTGATATGAGTATCAATAAATTTATTTAAAGGAGTTATGGCATTAATTATTGGTTTCCATGCTTTCCTACTCTGCTTCATTGCAGATATTACTATGCGTTCTATTCTATCCGTTCTCAATGTTTTGCGTTCTGAAAAAGCACAATCAAGAAAAGTTATCTCATCAATGCCTATTTCTGTTGCCTTTTCTACCATCCATTCTATTCGTCCAATATCTTTTGTTGGAGCTATTGCTAAATGAATATGATTACGCCATATAGGAGTTTGAGGGATAACACGTTTTATTTCATAATAACAATGTTTTATACCTTTTACTTCGCTAATAATTGCAGTATAAAAAAATCCTTTGCCATCAATTAAAAATATTTCATCACCTATATTTAATCTTAAGACTTTTAAAGCATGAATAATTTCCTCCTTAGGTAGTTCGTTGTTTACATCTGCCTTAGGAACATAAAAAAAATGTGTCTCTTTCATTTTAAGATATTATATAGCTCTTTGATTTCTGTTCAAAGTAAGCATTTCTTTAGGTATAGAATCTTGTATACGGGATATTAACAACTTACGGATAGATTCACGAACAAAGTCTTTACTTGTAATAAAAGTAATTTCTCTTGAGGGTATAGGATAAGCAAAGGGTCGTACTAACTGTTTTTGTTCTTCGTCCAACTGTAATACTGAAAGCTCTGGTATAAATGTTACTCCTTTACCACTTTCTACAATTCGCATAAAAGTTTCTATACTACCTAAGTTATAAGCTTTTTTACTCCTTACAGCAGATTTTAACTCACAAAACTTAACAAGTTGGTCTCTAAAACAATGCCCTTCATCTAACAACCATAAGTATTCTCCCTTAAGATCTACTGTACGTATTGCTGTATTATTAGATAGAGGGTCATTAGCTGAAACATAAACATAAAATTGTTCATAATAAAGATGCTCACACTGAAAATCATCTAAATCATCAATTAATGCCAATAATCCAGCATCTATATCTCCACGCTTTAAGGCACGTTTCATCTCTTCAGTTTTCATTTCGGTTACACGGATATCAAGATTAGGATACTCATTCATGAGTTGTGGCAGGAATCTTGGTATTAAGTATGGTGCTATAGTTGGTAATACTGCTAAATTGAATGTGCCCGTAATAGAGTGTTGTTGTTCTGATGCTAATTCTTTAATCTGCCTAGCACGCACAAGTACGTTCCATGCTTTATCAATAATTAACTTACCAGCTGGAGTGGGAACAATAGGTTGCTTACGTCTATCAAATATTTTTATTCCTAACTCATCTTCTAATTTTTGGATCATCATACTAAGAGTAGGTTGCGTAACATTACAATAGTCTGCAGCTTTTGCAAAATGCTTAAATCTAAAAACTGCCATAACATATTCAAATTGCTGAAGAGTCATAGTTATGATAAGTTTATTTTTTTATTAATAATTAGTTAGCTTTTCTATATGATATTCTGTAAGACCATCTATAGGAGATTTTATAACTTTAGTCAATTCCATTCCAAAATCAACAGCTGAAGCCTCTAATATAGAACGAAAGTGAAAGGCTATACTACCTACAGCTGCTATCCTATTTGTATCATAGTCAAGATACTTAAGCAAATTATATTTAAAAAATAGATTAAAATTATCCTTTACTAAACTTTGCAATTCTGGATATTCAATATGTTTAGCTATAAATTTTGCACAAGAAGCTAAAAATCTATTTGGTAAAGGGTTAGAATAAACATTTGATATTATCTCTTTATAATCTAATTTTGTTTCTTTAAGATACAGGTCTCTTATATCAGACGACAAACGCTCCTTAAATATAGAATTTATGAAACTTTTGCCTATTGCTGCTCCACTACCTTCGTCTCCTAAGATAAATCCTAAAGCAGGGATATTCTTTATTATATTCTCGCCATCATAATAGCAACTGTTTGAACCTGTTCCTAATATACAAGCAATGCCAGACTCATTACCATATAAGGCTTTAGATGCGCCTAATAAATCTCCTTCTACCTCTATCTCTGAACAAGGGAATGTCTCTTGTAGAACGCTATTAATAATATAACTAAAATATTTTGTACAGCCTGCACCATAAAAGAAAACTTTATCTATTGAATCAACTTTTGTTATATGTGTTAGTAATTCTTTAGTTATAATAGTTTTTATCGTTGCAGCTGATTGGTGTATAGGATTAAGACCTTGAGTGAAATGATAGCTAACAATTGGCTTACTATCTTTAGCAATGGATATTAAAGCCCAATCTGTTTTAGTACTACCACTATCTGCAATTAGTATCATATTAAAACCTTTTTGTTGCAAATTTATAAAAAAAATACTATATTGCTTATTGTTAAAAGATAAACTTTAATTAACTTTTCATATCTTTGCAATATCAATTGATATAAAGATATGACTGAAAGGTTAAAACTAATAATATATTTTTTAATTTTATTTCTTTGGAATATTTTCTTACCTGCAAATGCAATGCTCCAAGAGGACTCTCTAAATAGTTCGCTTTCTGTACTACGTAATGAACTTACAACTAAACATCTAAAACAACAGAAACAACTAAATAGGTCAAAAATCATTAACGAACAAGTGATGAAACAGCTTATAGGAATTGGGAGAAAAGCGTCTCAAGTTTCGCTAATGCTATATTCGCAAAATAATGATAATGTTTTCGACTTAACTTATGCTTGTAATGAAGCCACAGACCTATGGAAAAATTTTCAAACACTAACTCAGCCTTTTAAAGATATTATAAGTAATAGTAAAACTGATATTGCACGCTACGATTCGCTTATTAACGTTCTTTCAACTATGTATGTTGTAGGAATTAATAAAAAAGCTAATAATGATAGAATTGCATGTTTAAAACTTTCTATTAGTATAAAGAAGATGCTAATAGAAAATAATAAAATATTTACTAAATATTCTAATTATTACCACTATTTTGAAAAAACTTTATATTCAATAAATTCTTATGCACAAGCAAGGTATAAAGAATTTCAAAAAAGCATATTTGTCAAAAGAGGAGATAACTATTTTGCATTTTTAAATAACATAAGAGTAAAATCATTACAAATAAAAACATCTATAGAAGATAAATATTCGCCAAGTAATAACGATAATTCGCAATGGGGACTAAATTGGATAATAGGGCTTTTTTCTATGGTACTGGGATATGGAATAATAGCAATTTTATTTAATTACTTTTTTATTAAATCGTTCGTAACTAAAATTCTTAACAAAAAACGATTTGCTAAATTAAATAAAAGTTTCATAGCGTACCGTACATGTATAATTATTACTGCGTCAGTAATTGGATTCGGACTAATTCTTATTATTATACAATTTTTTAGTCAATCTAACTTTGTTAATATGGCATGTGGACTGTTACTTGAATTTACATGGCTACTATTTGTTATTTTTGCTTCATTACTATTAAGAGTTGAAAGTAAAATAATAAAAATTACATATAGAAGCTACTTCCCACTAATTTTTATAGCATTCATTGTAATTGCTTTTAGAATTATTATGTTACCGAATATTATTATTCAACTAACTTATCCTCCACTATTATTAATTACTTGCATTTGGCAACTAAAGACTATACATAAATTTAATAAATATTTAGAAAAAATTGATCTAAGACTTAACTACTGCTCTATGGCTGTATTCGTCTTTGGTGTTGTTAGTGCATGGATTGGATATATTTATCTATCGGTACAAATAATCATATGGTGGACTATGCAATTGGCTTGCTTACTAACAATTACATGTATATATGAATACTTATACTTATATGGAAAGAAAAAAGATTTAAAAAATAAGATTATAACACAAACATGGTTATACAAATTTGTGTACTATGTATTAATTCCAACATCTGTTGCATTTTCGTTTATACTTGCTATATACTGGGCAGCAGCTGTATTTAATCTGAGCTCTATAACATTGGAAGTTATAAAAACTAATTTTATTAATCTGCCTAACTTTAAAGTAAGTGCCTTAAGTCTAACTATTATAATTGTGCTTTGGTATGTTTTTAAATATATAAACCATACTTTAAAAGACTTTATTTCGCTATACCTAACAACTAATGACCCTACTACAGCTGTAGCAAAAAGTGTTATGATTTTTAATGTTCAAAAAGTCATAATATGGGGTATATGGATAATTACTGCGCTTAATATCTTCAAAGTAAATAACACGTGGATTGTCGTTGTATCAGGAGGTCTTTCTACTGGTATTGGTTTTGCTATGAAAGATATCTTAGAAAATATTTACTATGGTATATCATTAATGGCAGGGAGAATAAAAATAGGGGATCTGATTGTATGCGATGGAATAAGAGGTAAAGTAAGTTCGATAAATTATACTTCGACTATTATAGAGGGTTCTGATGGCTCGGTAATAGCTTTTCAAAACTCACAATTATTCACTAAAAACTATAAGAATCTTACAAAAAATCATGGCTACGAACTTCTATCCATCAATGTAGGAGTGGCATACGGTACAAATATTGCTAAAACAAGAGAGCTACTAATAAAAGCAATTAAAAAGTTAGACTGTATACATAAAAATAAGGGAGTGAACGTACAAATGAGTAGCTTTGACGATAGTGCTATTACTCTACAAATAATTACATGGGTAAAGGCTATAACACTTTTTAAAGCTAAGGATAATATTATGGAAACTATATATAATACACTTAATGATAACGGTATAGAAATACCATTTCCACAAAGAGAAATAAATCTGAAACATATTGAAAATGAATAATAATATATATATTGCTGGTCCTTGCGTAATTGAATGCCAAGAACTTCTATACACTATTGCTGAAGAAATAGTAAGATTAAATAAAAAATATTCTATAGATATTATCTTTAAAGCCAGCTTTGATAAGGCTAATAGGACAAGTATTAACTCGTTCAGAGGACCTGGACTGGAAAAAGGACTTAACATGCTTAAAAAAGTTAAAGATAAGTATGGAATAAAAATTTTAACGGATATTCATGAGTCCTATCAAGCTAAAGAGGTTGGAAAAGTGGCAGATATAATACAAATACCTGCATTCTTATGTAGACAAACTGATTTACTCGTAGCAGCTGCAAAAACAGGGAAAATAATAAATATTAAAAAAGCACAATTCCTAAGTGGTAGAGATATGAGATTTCCTGTAGAAAAATGCAAACAAAGTGGAGCTAAAGAGGTATGGCTAACCGAAAGGGGAAACTCTTTTGGATATAACAACTTAATAGTAGACTTTAGAAATATCCCTGACATGAGAGAGTTTACAGATACGGTTATTATGGACTGTACACATAGTGTGCAAAGACCGAGTGCAGGAAACGGAAAAACAATAGGTGATCGGAAGTTTGTCCCTGCTATGGCATTAGCTGCTAAGGCTTTTGGAGCTAACGGCTTTTTCTTTGAAGTACATCCTGAACCTGATAAAGGAAAAAGTGATGCTGCAAATATGTTAGAATTGGACAAACTTGATAACCTAATTGGTAAATTACAAAAATAATAGCTTTTACTATGTGGGATAAAAATAATATGAAAATAAGAGATTACGCTATACAATGTATAAAGGATGAGGCACAAGCAACTTTAGATCTAATAAACCAAATAGATGAAAACTTTGATAAAGCAATACAACTAATATTTAAATGCAAAGGAAAGGTAATTGTTACTGGGGTTGGCAAAAGTGGTAACATTGGAGCTAAAATTGCTGCTACACTATCATCTACAGGTACACCTGCGTTCTTTATAAACCCTTTAGATGCATATCATGGAGACTTAGGGGCAATGACAAAAGATGATGTAATACTTGCATTATCTAACTCTGGACAAACAGATGAACTTCTTAGATTCATACCTATTGTACTAAACATGAAAATACCTATAATAGGTATGAGTGCTAACCAAAATTCACTATTAGCAAAATATTCAACTGTACATATAAAGGTAAAAGTGGAAAAAGAAGCATGCCCATTAAATCTCGCTCCTACAAGCTCTACTACAGCTGCTCTCGTAATGGGGGATGCTATTGCTATTGCACTAATGGAACTAAGACAGTTTAGACCAAAAGACTTTGCACAATTCCATCCTGGAGGAGAACTTGGAAAAAAATTACTAACAACTGCACAAGATGTTATGCAAACTGATAACTTGCCTATCATTCCTAAAAATATGCACTTAGGAGAAGCTATTATACACGTTAGTAATGGGAAATTAGGTCTTGGTGTTTCTATAGAAAATAATAAGGTTATAGGTCTAATAACTGATGGAGATATAAGAAGGGCTATGGAAAAATGGCAATCACAATTCTTTAATCATACAGTAGAGGATATCATGACACGAGCACCAAAGATGGTTCCACCTAATACAAAAATTACTGAAATACAAAATATTATGAATAAATTCAAAGTTCATACTGTTTTAGTATGTTCAAAGGATAAACAGCTCTTAGGGGTTGTTGATCATTATAGATGTATGATATAACAAGTAAAAAAGATTCCCAAATTATTATAATGTATAATGAATAATTCTTCATTATTAGATAACAAACGTCTAATTATATATAGCTTACGTAATATTTTATTACTCATAGTAATCATAATGAATAATAGTACTAAAGCACAAAGTCAATTTTCTGATTCGACTATTATTCATTTTCTAAAAAGGCAAAATATAACTTTTAGCTCTAATAACTCTATTGCATTACTAATTAATGGACAAGAAAAATTTAATGATTTATTTAAAGCAATAGAACAGGCACGCTCATCAATACACTTAGAATACTTTAACTTTAGAAATGACTCTATAAATAAAATATTAATAAAAAAATTGAGCAAAAAAGCTAAACAAGGGATTGAAGTAAGAGCTATTTTTGATGGCTTCGGAAACTTTAGTAATAACAAGCCTATGACTTCTAAACAGCTAAAATTAATAAGAAGTCAAGGCATAGAAATATACGAATTTAAGCCTATACAATTTCCTTGGATACATGATATATTCAATAGGGACCATAGAAAAATTGTTATTATTGATGGGAAAATTGGATATATTGGAGGTATGAATATTGCAGACTACTACATAAAAGGAACTAAAAAAATAGGAGAATGGCACGACTTACATTGTAGAATTGAAGGAGATGAAATTAACACCCTACAAAAAATATTCTTAAGGATGTGGTTTATTGTTTCTGGAAAAAATGTAAGTGGAGCTAAATACTATCGAGGTATTAATAATGCAGATTATATAAAAGGTTTAAAACCTGATACTACAAAAACGGCTGGAAAAAAACTTGTTGGAATTATAAATAAAGAGCCTAAGACTTCGAGCAAAATTATAAGACAATTCTATTTAAATGCTATAAAGGCAGCTAAAGACAGTATAAAAATTATAAACCCCTATTTCACTTTAAATAGCTCGCTAATGAAAGAACTTAAAAATGCTGCTAAAAGAGGAGTAAAAGTTGAAATACTACTAAGTGTAAAGAGCGATATACCACTAACTCCTGACTGCGGTTACTATAATGCACATAAACTAATGAAGAAAGGGTGTATAGTATGGATTTTCAAAAAAGGGTTTCACCATACGAAAATAATAACTGTCGATGGAAAATTTTGCTCTATTGGTTCTGCTAATCTTAATGCACGTAGCCTGAGATGGGACAGAGAACTTAATGCTGTAATTGTTGATAAACACACTACAAAAGAATTAGATAAACTTTTTGAACAACAAAAAAAGGATAGCTTTAAACTTACAGAACATATTTGGAAAAAATGGAGAACTCCATGGCAAAGGCTGAGAGGTTGGATAGCTCACCTGCTATCACCTTTCCTATAAAATTTTGTATAAGCTATAAACTTAGAATGCTATATCTTATTTATATCAACATAACCATGCATAACAGCATAAATAGTAAGTGCTGATACGCTCTTCATACCTAACTTTTCTACAATATTCTTACGATGACTTATAACTGTTGTCAAACTTATACACAATTTATTTGCTATTTCTTTGTTTATCAATCCTTGAACTACTAAAGATAATACTTCTATTTCTCTATCACTCAATAGATTTTTTGTCAAAGCATTAGGAAATTTTGGTAAATTCTTACCTCCAGAATGTCCATACTGAACTATCTTCAGTAAGTCTTTAACAAGTAATTCCTCTGAAACGTTAATACAAAAACTATGAAAGCCTGATAATTGTGAATTAGGATTACGGGAAATAGTCAACACTATTGTCTTAGTACGTTGAGACTCAAAATAACTACGCTGCTCAAGAACTATAATTTGAGATACAAAAAAATGGAAAAAACTATCTGGATTATGTAAAAAAAACTCTTCAAATGAAACAAATGAAACTATATCAGCTATTGGCATAACTGTCTGCAATATATTTTTTAATCCTAAAACAGCCAATGTGTTAGGATCAAGTATAGCTATGCGAGGACGACCTCCTGTAAATTTCTTAATATCCATATAATGTCTAATATATAGTAGAATAGTTTGTACACATACAAAAAATATAACTACAAACTAACTGAACTTATATCAACTAAATTATTTACAATAGCATAAATTGTAAGACCTGCAGGTGAGTGAATTTGAAGCTTGCGAGCGATATTTCGACGATGTGTAATAACAGTATTTGTTGAAATACATAAATGACCAGCTATTTCCTTATTAGTCATACCTTGAACAACACTAATGATTACTTCTTTTTCACGCTCACTAAGCATATCGCTATTATCATTATTAGTGTGTAGCATAGAAGAAATCTTAACACTAACATCATTCTGACGACTCTTTAACTCTAAATGACGAATAGCTGGAATAAGTATTTCTTCCTCAACATTTGCATGCTGGTCAAGCCATGCCTCACAATTATATATATCATATAATGTAGCAGTTAACTGACTATTGCGATGAGAATCGGAAGGAAGATATTTAATAATAATATTTTTTAATTCACGAAGTTTATCATCGGTTTGGGTATGATGCTTGGAAAATGTTTCTATAGTATAACTACTATCTGCCTTACCTGAAAGTAAAATATCAACATAAGGAAAAACATTCTTCTCCTCATACTTCATATGGTTACGAATATCTCGTGCATATTCATCATAAAGTTTTAAAATTAAACGAGCTAAATTATCACTCTCGTCTAATGCATCTACTAATTTCTTACGAATAAAAGGTAACTGGAAATCAAGATAATAGGTATGACTTGCTTTTAAATATTGAACAAGTGTAGGCAATGACAATCTATCGGCATCATCAAAAGCTTTATAACCATTTATTGTAAAATTAACTACGGTAAGAAATGTATAAGTATCAACGTTCTGACTATCACAAACTTCACTAACGGTCTTATCACCAAAACCTAAATTTATACCGAAACTACCTAAAGCTTGCAATAGATTGTAATTATCACTAATAAGATTTATCATCTTATCATCGGACTCGTACATCTTATTATTCTTCATCTGGTTCGCTTTGTATTTGAATATTCTTGCAAAGAAACATATTTTAATTAATACTCACAATAACTATTTATAGGTATTTAAGATAATACTAATTTTTTAGTATTGCAATATATTTAAGAATATAGTAATTTTGTAATAAATTAGTGCAGGGATAATTGCTGCTCTTGTACAATATTAGAATGAAAAAGATAAACAGACTATCTAAATTTGACTGATACTGCAAGATTGTAATTAGCAACTGCACTTTTATTTTTTTGCAAAGTTACAAACAATTAAAATAATAATCAAAATTTATACTAACATTTAAGTATATACAAATATACTTACTTTTGATTAATATATAATAATATCTACAACTATGTCATACCTTATTAAAATAGAATGAAAACAAATAAAACTCATAAACATATTGCTATTATTTCGTTTATATAATATAACTTGATAATAGCAAATTTAAAAATTAGATAATAAAATAATTATAAAAACTTATAGATATTTCAGTTGTATTTCATAACTTTGCAGCGAATAACACAAAAATCTGACTCAAAGTACTCTGCGGGCTATAAATATAATAGCCTACATGTGGAGAGTTTTGTTGGATATGGCTAAAAACATTTACTCCTTTGTTCCAAATAAGGAGGAGGAGAGATTAAAACCGTAAAACAACTTAAAACTATATATAATAATACATATATCTTAAAATAATATTTCCAATATTAATCGTACCCATTTTTATGAAGGAAAATATATAAAATTTTAGCTCTTTCTGTAAGTATATGAGAATTTATGATATGCAAAAATATACCATTAAAACACAATAAACTAATTAATAGTATCGCATCTGATGATATGTGAGGAATTGGCTTTGTAAAGACGTTTCTAATAATTTGTATATATAATATATGTACAACACTATTTACACATATTACTGTAATAGTTCCTATTATTGTCTTTTTACGTATGTTCTAATAGATTATATTAAACAAAAATATATAGAAAATTCTATATTTAAATATACACTAAAATTAATATCGCATAATAAGACCGTAAATAAATATTTGAAATTAAATGGCTGGCAAATTAATAACTGTAACTTCCCCACTACTCCCCAAACTCGATGAATTCAACATTATATTAAAAGAAATATGGGAAAGTAAATGGATTACAAATAATGGTTCGTTTCACAAACAATTAGAAAATGCTTTATGCAAATATCTAAAAGTACCTTATATTAGTTTATTTACTAATGGTACTCTTCCTCTTATAACTGCCTTTCAGGCGTTACACATAACAGGTGAAGTTATTACTACTCCATATAGTTTTGTTGCTACAACTCATGCCCTATGGTGGAATGGTATCAAGCCTGTTTTTGTAGATATTGACCCACATACAGGAAACATAGATCCAAATAAAATAGAAGCATCTATTACACCTCGCACTACCGCTATATTACCAGTACATGTTTATGGGAAACCTTGCAATGTTGATGCTATTCAAAGTATAGCTGATAAATATGGTTTAAAAGTTATTTACGATGCTGCACACGCATTTGGAGTAGAAGTTAATGGAATAAGTATTATTAATGCAGGAGATATAGCAACCTTAAGCTTTCATGCAACAAAAGTATATAATACTATAGAAGGTGGAGCGATGGTAATGCATGATGCTAAACTTAAACAACGTATAGATTATCTTAAAAATTTTGGTTTTGCGAGCGAGACAGAAGTAGTCGCACCAGGTATAAATAGTAAAATGGATGAGGTTCGTGCTGCCTATGGCTTACTTAATTTAAAACAAGTAGATGCAGCAATTGCTGCTCGTAAAAAAGTAGCAATTACTTATCGCAAGGAATTGAAAGAAGTTCATGGTATAAACTTTTGGGAAGATATGCCTGGTGTAAAGCACAACTACTCATACTTTCCTATTTTCGTGGATGCAGAACAGTATGGATTAACTCGTGATGAACTCTATTCAAGGTTAAAACAACATAATATATTTGCACGACGTTACTTCTATCCTTTAATCAGTAATTTTCCTACATACAGAGGTTTAGAAAGCTCAAGAGCAGATAATCTTACAAATGCAATACATCTGGCTAATAGTGTAATATGCCTTCCTATGCATCACACACTTTCTAAAGAAGATGTACAGAGAGTTATTGATGTAATAAAAAAATAATATCAATATTCATTTGTCTTTTTGAAAATAATTAAGACAGATCAACAGTATATTACAATGATGAAAGTAAAACAGAATTATAAATAATTATTAAATACTGGTAAATACATGAATATATTAATTACTGCAATAGGCTCTTTCTCTGCAGACTGTGTAATTAATACACTTAAAAAAAATGGTCATAAGGTAATAGGAACAGATATTTACCCACGTGAATGGCATGCAGTTTCTAACGATTGCTACAAAGTATATAAAGCTCCATTAGCAACAAAAGAAAAAGAATATATTGATTTTCTTTTACAAGTAACTGCAAAAGAAAACATTAATTGTATAATTCCTCTAACAGATTTAGAAATAGACATTATAAATAAAAACAGAGAAAGATTTAAAAAAGATATAATACTGTGTATGCAATCTGCAAATACACTAAAAATAGCAAGAAATAAACTTGAATTATCCAAAATATTTCAATTTGATGAAAATATAAATATACCCTATTTTACTACATCAAAAGAATTAAAAGAAAATTTTAAAATTCCTGCTATTGCAAAACCATTTAATGGAAGAAGTAGTGAAGGGATTATTAAAATAAATACAAAAAATGATTTTGACTTAGTGGCTGATAAAAAAAAATATATCATCCAAGAATTTATTCAAGGTAATATTTTTACTATAGACTATATTAGAGATAATTTTGGAAATGATTTTTCTATACCACGTGAAGAATTATTAAGAACAAAAAATGGAGCTGGCATAACTGTAAGAATAGATGCTAATACGAAATTAATAAATGCAGCCTCATATATAGGAAATAAAATTAATATTATAGGATGCGTAAATATGGAATTTATAAAATCAAATAATAATAAATACTATCTTATAGATATTAATCCTAGATTCTCGGCAGGTATTGCTTATAGCAATTTTATAGGATATGATATGATTACATCAAATATAAATTGCTTTATGAATAAACCTATTCAAGAACCTATAAAATATAAAAATCAAATATTATGCAAAAGATATAAAGAGGAAATTATCTCTTAATAACTAAATATAAGTTCATATGTACAATTTAAATAAGCTACAAACCCCTTGTTTTATTTTTGATGAGAATGATTTAAAATACTGCATTAACAGCTTTAAAACATCTTTAAATACTAAATTTGAAAAAAACATAATTGGATATTCTGTAAAAACGAATTCACTTCCTTATTGTTTGAAAATTGCTAAAGAATGCGGATGTTATGCAGAGGTTGTATCATATCATGAATACGAATTAGCAATAACTGTTGGCTTTGATAAATCACATATTATTTATAATGGACCTCTTAAATCTAAGGAAACCTTTTTAGACGCTCTATTACATAATGCAATTGTTAACATCGAAACATGGAGAGAAATAGACTGGTTAAACGACTTACCAAAAAACAAAATATATAAATTAGGTATAAGGATTAATATTAATACTTCAATAATTTCACCTGAAGATGCTATAAACAATAATGATGACAGCCGTTTTGGATTTTCTTTCGAATCAGGTGATTTAGAAAAAGCTATAAAACTAATCTGCTCGAAATCACATATAAAACTTATTGGCATACATACGCATAAAGAACCAAAAACACGAAGTGTAAGATTTTATCAAAAAGTTATAAAATACATATTACCAATAATTGAATACTTAAAACTTGAACTAAAATACTGGGATTTAGGTGGAGGATTCTATGGACCAATGAAAAATAAGCCTACATTTAATGAATATGTAAAAGGTATTTATCGGGAGTTAACAAACACTAATATAATGGGAGGGGGTACGATAATTGTTGAGCCTGGTAGTGCTATTCTAGCATCTCCATTTAGATATATTTGCACTGTAATAGATGTTAAACAACACGATGGGCAGATATTTATAACTACAAATGGGACACGTAATGATATAGATCCTCTCTTTCATAAAAATGATTATTTCAAATCTTTCATTTACGCTAATCAAGAAACTTTTTGTCTACAAAAGCAAATAATATGTGGGCTAACTTGTTTAGAATACGATAGGTTATTCACGTTACCTTCTAAAAGTAAAATGCTTAATGTAGGAGATAAAATAATTTTCAATAGAGTTGGAGCTTATACTATGACGCTTTCACCACTATTTATACATTACTTTCCCATAATTTATCGCAAGTTACCAAATGATAAATTTGAAGTTATAAGAAATGAATGGAATGTTAACAACTTTATTTCTGATACAAAATTTTAGTATAATAACAAATACTTTTTAATGTATATTTTTAACACTTTAAGGATTCAAAATACCTCACAACAAAAAATAAAGTTATATTATAATCTTGATACCGAAATAATGTAAATATAAAATTTAGGTCATAATTGAATATATTACAATCTAACTTAACAATGTACATAGAAAACAATATTAAAGGATGCGTTTGGATAACACTAAAATAATATAAAATACTTACAATGATTAAGCATATATATATGACAAAATAAATAAACGAACTAATAGAAACTGTAAATAAGGATATTTTATTTTCACAATTATTTTTTATATAACTTTGCAATATACAAAAATGGCAAACTCCATACATAAGTTTAGTGGAATATTTTATTCGTCAATACATCAAAAAAATCTAAATTTTATGTTACCAGTTTTCTATAAAATAAGAAAAATTCTAAAATAAATAGAAACTAATTAAAGAAGAAAATCTTTATAAAGAATTCTTAAATTTATTTCAACCCATCTTTTAATTTTTAAAATAATCCTTACTTTTTCTCTATGTCTATAAAAAGAGTAGAAGCATGTTGGTGTTTTTTATAGTTTACTACATAACGTGTATGTGTATCATAAGTGTCAATTATGTTTCATAAGTAGTGAAGTTACTAAGAAACCAAAATATAAGTATAAAAAAATGGAAAACCATAATTTGAATATCATTCTGGCGAATGCACCTATTGTAGATATTAATCGTGGATGTGTGGCACTTACATTATCTTCTTTATACCTTATAGATACAGTGTGTAAAAAAAATAATATATCGTACAGGATTTTTCTTCCTAATAGCAATTTACCTCCAGAACAGAAATATAGTATTAAATATGGAGAAGATAAGTTAGATTTTTTTAGTTGTGCTTATCCAGAAGGACCAAGTATAATTGTATCATTGAAAATGCGACTTAGTATGATGTATCATGGTCAATACAAACAAGCGGTTAAACGTATCAAAGATGCAGACTATATATTTGATATCGGATTGGGTGACAGTTTTTCTGATATTTATGGGAGAGAACGATTTGAATGGATGGATCTAATACATCGATTAGCACGAAAATATAAAAAAAAGTATTATTTTTTACCACAGACCATTGGCCCTTTTAAAGTTAAAAAAAATGAAAACAAAGCTAAAAAGAGTCTATTGAAATCTTCGCTTGTAATGGTTCGAGATAGGAAAAGTTATGACTATGTTAGACAACTTTGCCAAGAGCAAAAAAAATTACATGAATATATTGACATTGCTTTTTTTCTCCCATATACAAAACATAATTTTGAAAAAGGCTACATTCATATTGGAATAAATATTTCCGCATTGTTGTGGATTGATGCAAATGAAGGAAGTAATATTTATGATCTGAAAATAAATTATCGTAAATTAATTTTAGATATAATTAAGTATTTTCAATCACAGTGTAATGTGAAGATATATCTTGTTCCTCATGTAGTTGCTGGAGAAAGATTTACAGAGTCTGACTATACTGTTTGTTATGATTTATGGAAAGAATTGAATAATCCTAAAGTTCTACTTGCACCATATTTTCTAGGTCCAATAGAGGCTAAGAGTTATATTTCTGGATTTGATTTTTTTATTGGTGCTAGAATGCATGCAACAATTGCAGCTTTTTCTTCTGGAGTTCCTGTACTCCCTATGGCATATAGCAGAAAATTTAATGGACTTTTTTGTGACACATTGAAATATCAACATATATTAGATATGAAAGTATCTATGGAGGAATCTGCATTAGAAATAGTATGTAGGTCTTTTGAAAATAGATATAAACTAAAAGAAGAAATAAACGAATGCATTAAAACTACCGTATCGAAACGAAAGGAAAAAATTTTATCAGATCTTCAAACAATATTGAAATGAAAATGAGATCAATATATTACTCTTTAAAAAATTTTTTTTTATTATTATATTCATATATATATGATTACAAAGTATATAAAAATAGTAAATCTTCAAAGTATCACATTGCTAATATTGAGCGATCAATTCTATTAATTGTTCATGCTTTGGAAAAGGGATTGTCTTTTGCTCACAAAAAGAAAAACTGGGGAGGTGAAAAGGCTTATGAACTTTGTCGTCTTTTAGATAATTGCTATTTAAAATATATTAATCAAGATATTAAGTCTTTGGCCGTAAACATTTTGTCCTGTTATAAAGAAGATGATTTCTCATGTAAAGAGAAATGTTTGGTAGATAATATTGAAAGTATAATAAATCGAAATAGGAATCTTATAGATGAAAAATATATAGGTGTTAAACAAATAAATGAACCACCATTTTTTAATGAACAACAGATAGTATCTTTTTTTGATAATAGGATTAGCGTTCGTTATTTCTCGGACTTGAAATTAACAGATGAAGAAATAAAAAAAGCAATTAATTTTGCTAAGTGTACTCCAACAGCCTGCAATCGTCAGTCATCAAAAGTGTATGTTTTTCGACAAAAAGATAAGATGAAAGAAATACTTGATAATCAAATGGGAGATCAAGGATGGTGTAAAAATGCATCTGCTCTTATAGTTATAACAGGCAATGAGTCTTATTTTAATGGAACCTACGAACGTAGACAAGTCTTTATTGATGGTGGTTTATATGCTATGAACTTTGTATATGGGCTTCATCTACAACATATCGCATCATGTTATAAAATGTTTATTAGTGAACCAAGACGAGAAAAAAAATTTAAAAAACTTTGCAATATTCCTAATAATGAGGTGCCAATTGTACTCATTCTTTCAGGACATTATAATCAATATCCTACATACAGTCCATTGTCAAAAAAAATAGAAACAAAATACGAAGTTGACGGAATAAAAATGTAATTATGGGAAGTAGTCAGAAAATTGCAAATGGTTTTTTATGGACTGTGGTTTTTAACATTGTAAACGTTGTCTATGGATTTATTTCTGTACCTATTTTATTATCCTATTTTGGCAAATCACAGTATGGTTTAATAGGTTTAGCAACATCAATCAATGTATACATGCAACTTATGGATATGGGACTTGGATCAACCAGTCTTAGATTCTTTTCAGCATGGAGAGCCCAAGAAGATATAGAGAATGTTAAAAAATCCTTTCAAACAAGTTTTGCTGTATATACAATTATAGGGATAATAAATGCATTTGTTTTATTTCTAATTTCTTTGTTTTCTATAAACATTTTTAATGTAACTCCAGACCAAAACATTATTTTAAAAGATTTAATTAAAATCTTAATGATAAGTGCTTTTCTTGAGTGGATATCTTCTTGTTTTGATCAGCTTATACGATCAACAGAGAATGTTGCATGGATTCAAAAGCGTTCGTTATTGCCAAAACTATTTCAAATTCTTATACTTATAATAACTATAGCTTTTAAATTAAACATTATAATGTATTTTGCACTCACTACATTTTCCATTATATTGATTTTACCCATGTCATTAAAAAAAATACGCAAAGAATTTCCATATTTAAATTATATACCAAAAATTTACAAAGATATATTTATAGCAATAAAGTCTTATAGTTTAAATCTTTTTTCATTTAGCATTTTCCAATTTTCATTTTATAATCTCCGTACTGTGTTTTTAGGTATGCGAGGATCTGCGGATTCTGTAGCAGATTTTAATATTATGGGAGGTATTGCCACGGCTGTTACAATGTTTGGAGGAGCTTTTTTAGGAACTTTACTTCCCTCAACATCTAAAGTTATGGCATTACATAATAAAGATGCTTATTATAGAGTAGCATATGATGGTACCAAATATATTTCAATTATTTTGTCTTTTTGTTGTTTTGGTATGATAACCGTGTTACCAGATGTACTTTCTATATATGTAGGTGAAAAATACCTTTATTTAGTACCATGGATTTACTTGTGGCTATTGTGTACTTTAGGAAATCATAATCAGGCAATATCATCTTTAATCTTAGGAGGTACTGATGTACGGGCAGTATCATATTCTAGTGCTTTTGCTTCTGTTATAGGGCTTGCTGCATCTTGGTTTTTAATTCCTTATTATAATGCAGGAGCTGCAGTAATTGGATTTGCTCTTTATATGCTTGTACAAATTGTATTTTATTATATATATTATTGGCCTAAACAGATGAAAATAAATTCAAAAAAAGTATTTACATATTGTTTTATCCAGTATGTTTTCTATGGTCTCATAGGGTGCATGATATGTAGACAACTTCCACATTTTTCTAACCATTGGGTAAACGTATTATATTTGGGTGGAATATTTGCATTGTTATATATTATATTATCTTGGTTTACTCTCCCAAAAAATAATAGGGAGTATCTAAAAATACTTATAAAAAAAATCAAATAATATCATGAAATATACATTCTTAGTACCTTCATACAAGGCTAACTTTTTAAAAAAAGCTTTAGAGAGTATATTGTATCAAACTTATGATAATTTTAATATTATTGTTTCTGATGATTGCTCGACTGAAAATATTGAAGGAATAGTTAAGACTTTTCATGATAAAAGATTAATTTATCGTAGAAATAATAACAATATAGGTGGAGTTAATCTTGTGAAGCATTGGAACTTATTACTTGATTTATGCAAATCGGATTATCTAATTATGGCTTCAGATGATGATATTTATAATCCACATTTTTTAGAATGTATAGATAAGTTGATAACTGAGTATCCAAAAGCATTCGTATACAGGGCAAGAGTACAAAGAATTAATGATGAGGAAGAGGTTATTGCCAAAGAGGACATATTTGATAAATTTCAAAATAAGGTAGAAGTATTACATAGTATTTTTTGTGGAAATTATATAGGTTGTATAGGAAATTATGTTTTTAAGACACAAGAATTAAAAAATCGAGGGGGATTTATAAATTTTCCCTATGCTTGGTTTAGCGATATGGCAAGTGTTATTAATCTACTTGATGAAGGACAGTTAAATACTTGTGAAATATTATTCAATTTTAGATTATCTACTATTAACATATCAAATACGATAAAAAATAAGAAAATGGATCAACAAAAATTACTTGCCACAATGGAATTCGATCATTGGTTTAGTAATATTATTTCTAAAATAATACGTACAAATAGCTGCATTTTAGAACAAATTTATATAAATGAGATTATTTCTGCATTTAAGCATAGAGTTTATACTCAATGCGGTGATTATTCGTGGTCATTGAATGTATTACAAAAATATAAAATAATAAAAAAAATAAGATCGAATACGTTTTTCTCTTTACTAAGTTTTCTTAAATATTTCTCTATTGCTATAATGAATAGGATGTTTCGATTCATAATAAAATAATTTTTTTATAGAAAAATGAAAAATAATAGAGTTCATTATATTGATATAGCAAAGTGTATTTTAATTATATGTGTTATCATTACACACGCAGAAGCCTTTTCTAGAAATGCAGGAATAAATCATTTAAAGTGGATAAATGATGTTAGATATTTTTTTAACCCATTTTTTATGCCTGCATTTTTTCTTATTACAGGTTTGGTTAGTTCTTTTGGAAAACGTACATTTTTTGATGAGGTATTTTATAATTTTAAGATATTGATGATACCTAATTTCTCTCTATCAGTAGGAATTCCTATTTCCTCTTATATCTTGAGGGGGGGGGGAGACTATGAGGTCTATTTAAATGTCATATTAGATTTTTGTAAGACGGGAGGCTTTTGGTTCTTAATTTCTTTGTTTTTTAATAAAATTCTTTTTGGTATTTTGGTACGGAAGTTTACAAATAGTATTATTTTATTGATTAGCCTTGTTTGCTTATTTATAGGAGTTATCTTATCTAATAATAACTTTACTAATATTTTGTATTACCAAAATGCTTTGATACTTCTTCCTTACTTATCAATAGGATATTTGCTTAGGGATAAAATAAATAGATATCTTAATAAGTATATATTGTTAGTAGCAATCTTAATATCTTATTCTGCTGTAATATCAATATGCTTTATTACTCAATATAGTCTTCCAGTTATATCACAAAATGTATCGATTAAAACAATAGAAATACCTTTATTTTTATTAATGGCTACATTAGGTAGCTTTTCATGCTTGATAGTCTCGGCCCTTATTAAATTTAATAAATATATGGAGTATATAGGGAGAGAAACTTTGGTAATTTACATATTTCATATGTACTTTCTTATAAAAATCATACAAAATATTCCAACAGATTGTAATATAAATGGATATATTTTAGGAATAGGTATCATATTTGTTTGCTTAATTTTATGCACCATTTCTAATATATTGATAGTACATACCCCATTAAAAATTATATTAGGAAAGTTCTAACCGATCTTTATAATAACATTTAACATTACAATAAAAAGAACTAAATATATTGCAGATTAGTATTAAAATATTGATCACTATAATATTTCAAAAGGATTTTATAATTGGATTATAGAAAAAATAATATTAATCGATATTAAAAAAATCTATTTACTATATTTCTAATTAACCATATATATTAACTGTAAAATAATTTCATACATAATCTTTAACGATACTTTATAAAACATATGAATATAAATTTAACATGCAGTACTGATGATAAATATTTACAACATTGTGCAGCTATGTTGTGTTCAGTTTTTGATAATAATAGAACTCATGAAATAACAGTTCATTTATTACATCATAATTTATCTGAAAAAAGTATTGCCTTTTTAACACAATTAGGAAAACAATATGGTAATAATATTTTGTTCTATGATGTTGATGAAAAGAAATTAGAAAATGTTTCTATTGCAAAAAATCATCCTAATCTCTCCATTGCAACATATTACAGACTATTTTTACCATCCTTATTAGATAACTCAATTAACCGTATTCTCTATTTAGATTGCGATGTAATCGTTTTAAAAGATATCTCTAATCTATTTAAGCTCAACTTAGAAGAATATGGTGTAGCAGCTGTCCGTGATAGTACACCTTGGAGTGATGTACATAGAGAGGTCATGGGAAAAGCACTTAATTCTCATTCGTTTTGTGCTGGTGTATTACTGATTAATTTAAAATATTGGAGAGAGCATAAATGCCAAGATAAAATGTTGCAATACGCTGATAAAATGCAAGGTAAACTAATAATGGAAGATCAAGATATACTAAATTATGTCTTTCATGAAAAGTGGTTTGAATTGCCATATAAATATGGAAAAGCATCAATGGGTATAGCCATTTTAGATGAGAATCAAAAATGGAATGACATAAAGGAATATGCATTTGATCCCTCAATAATGCACTATGCCACACATGTGAAGCCATGGTTGGATATTCGTATTCCTGATGATAGATATTATTGGAAATATGTAAAGCTATCAGGCTATCCAAATCCGAGAAAAACAAAGACTTTAAAACAATATCGTAAATCTATATATTATGCTAAAATTAGGTATTACATTAATTACTTTATACGTCCTTTTATACCTAATACCTTAGAAATATTATTTAAAGATATTATAAATATATTGAAGATGTTTTTATATTTGTATAACATTAATAAATTCAAAGAATTTAGACTAAAGATATGGATTGAAAAATATAAGAAACTTTAAATCATTAATATTATAAATATACTAGGTTAGAAAACCTTAACATAATTCTATTAGATTTTGATAAATAATATATTTCTTTAATAAATTAACTAATACTCATGTAAAATTAAAGAATAGCCATAAATACTCAATATAGCAAAATGATAAAGTATTATATTATATTACAACCTTCTATTCATAGCATGGGAGGAGAAGAAATGTATACAAGAAACAAAGTTATAGATGCTAAGGAAAAAGGTTTTTCTCCCATAGTTTTTCATAGCGGAATTGGTAATCATATATATATAGAAGACCTAAAAGATTTTGCAAAGTATAAATTTAGCGAATTTAGATATGATTTGTCTGTAGTTTCATCACAGCGAAAAAAAAAAGTATTAAATAAAATTCAAAAGATTCTAGTAAATTGTGATCAAAATTCTATAATAGAATCCCATGAAATTTTAGTAGCACAATGGGGAGAGTTCATAGCTAAATACCTAAAAATTAGACATATTGCTTATATGCTGCTAGAAGGTAACAACTTAAGAAATGAATCACTTTTCAATTTTTTTTATTTTAAATATAAACGAAAAGAACTTGTCGGAATTGAAAAACAAACAATTCCAAATATGTTTAGTAATTTTTTAGATAATATAGATGGAGTAGAACTACCTGCATATTGTCAGAACGTTTTTGAAAATATTCCATGTCCAATCAAGTTTAGAGTTAGAAAGGCTGATATTACAATAGGGAGTATAAGCAGGACAAACAAGTCGATGGTTTTACCTATGATAGATTCCATTAAAGACTTTACAAATAAACATATAGATAAAACATTTAATATTCTATATATAGGTGGATCTATGGATAAGAAATCAGAGAACGAAGTAAAAAAAAGATTATCCTCGATTCCAAATGCTAAATTATACTTTACTGGCATGTTATTTCCTTTATCAATTGAAATGATAAAACAGATGGATGTATGTATAGCATCTTCTGGTTCATGTTCAGTGAGTGAAAGATGTGGAATACCAACTATAAGCGTTGATGGAATTGATGGAAAAGCTATAGGTGTTTTTAATGAAACAACAAAAAATTCTCTTTTCAGGGATATAAATGAACCACAACTTAATATTACAGACTTATTGGAAGATATTTTAATAAATAAAAAATTTATACGAAAAAACAAAATAAGATATTTAAATGTTGATTTTTCTTCACATTGGGAATTTATAAATAAACTAACTATAAAAAAGGAATACTATGATATCTCTAATATTAAATTAACCTTTAAAGAAAAATTAAAGTCAGTTCTATTAGGATTCTATTATGGTTTACAACAAGGTTCTATTTTACAAAAAATTATTGAAAAAAGTATCGCTATAATCTCTTATTCGTCAAAATAATAACAATGAAAATAACACTTATATCTCTTTCAACCCCAACTTTTAATAATATAAGAGCAGCGTCTGCGTTACCTTATCATTTAATTATGGGCGTTAAAGAAAATTCTGATATAGATATTGAAATATATAGTTACAATATTAATAATATAGACAACTATCAAATAAAAAACATAGAAAGGGAATTGAATGTAAATATTCATTTACTTAGTATGCCATGGTGGATAACTTGGATGTTCAGATTACATTTAGGTATATTAAGAATATTTCTATCATTCCCATATTTATGTTATTTACAATTACCAAAACGGATTGTAAAAAATATTAGAAACTCACAATCTGACTTAGTATGGATATATGGCGAAGAACTTGCTGGATTGACTAAACATTTTCTTGAAACAAAACAACTTGTAACAATGCCCGATTGTGAATCTATGTATTATTACCGATTATTGAAAAAGAAATTCGGAGTGTCTTCTTTGCTAAAAACATTTCGATACACTTACGCTTATTACCAATATCGAAACATGGAACAGACAAAGTGCTTCATCGATAATCGTATATTGTATCATTTTGTTGGTAAAAATGATGAAATGTTTTTTCATGAAGTTTGTCCAAATGCAAAAACAGTATTTCTTAAACATCCTTTATATCAAAAAAGTGCAGACATAAAAAATAAAAGACAATCTAAATTTCATTCTCCTATTCGCATTGTAATACCAGGTCGTTATGATATTTATCAAAAGGAAGATACAGACCAATTGATAACAAAAATGTGTAAAAAAGATGTATCAAATAAATTAAAAAGTATTTATAAGATAACATTTTTAGGTAAATATTGGCAAAAATCTGCTACCAAACTTATAAAAAATGGGTGGAATGTTGATTTAAAAACATGGGTTGATG
This sequence comes from uncultured Prevotella sp., assembly GCA_946998295.1. Lineage (GTDB taxonomy): Bacteria > Bacteroidota > Bacteroidia > Bacteroidales > Bacteroidaceae > Prevotella. The sequence continues at coordinate 43,962 of CAMPYS010000002.1, read as the reverse complement.
ATTATGCATTAGAACTACAAGCGCATGATGTTGCCTTATATCCTATCTCTATCGGTACAGGGACTAAAGGTAAGGTGCTTGATGCTATTGCCAATGGATTGTTGGTTATCGGTACTCCTTACGCTTTAGAAAATATTGCTGTAGAAAATGGTAAAGGATGTATAGAATATAAAGATAGTCAGCAGGCTATTTATATTTTATTAGATATTCCAAATAATATTTTATATTATGAGCAAATGTCAGATTATGAAAGAAAAAATATATTGAAGGAACACGCTCGAGAAAAGTGCGCAAAAGAATTATTCTCAATAGTATTGTAATACGATTTTAGATCGTAAATAATTCGTTTTTTAGACTATGTGGCTATATTTTATATTATTTATTATTCCATTAGGAGTTTATATTTCTAATAATAAAAAATTAGATAATAAAAATCCTATTTTCTTATTTTATTATTTATTATTTCTAGCTCTATTTGTTGGGCTGTCTGATATGTTAGGAGGATACGACAGATATATTTATGGTGAGGTATTTGATAGCATAGCTGATATTACTACAAGACATGAAAGTTATTTTGCACATGGAGCTTTTTTGATGTTTGAAAACGAACCTGGATATATTATTTTGAATATATTGATTTCGTTTGTAACTGAAAATAGATATATCTTCATTTTTATTTATACTTGTATAGTTTATTGTCTGTTATATATCTCACTTAAAGAATATGCTAAAAACTATCCATTAGCATTAATGCTATTCATGGGTTTGTGGTTTTTTTTCACATTTACCTATCTACGACAAGTATTAGGAGCTACCATAATATGGTTAGGTATAAAATATATTATAGATAGAAAGTTTTGGAAGTTTATTTTAGTTTTCCTTACAGTCTTGACAATACACAAGTCTGCTATTATCTTCTTTCCAATGTATTTTATTCCAATTAAGAAATATTCTGTTAGTTCTGTAATTACAGTGATGATAATTGCACTGCTCATAGGTTTATCGCCTTTGCCAAATGCTCTATTCAATGCATATGGTGATAGTTCTGTTATTGAACAGCATGCTGATTATAGTGCTTCTGGCAGTGCACGATTCGCCTACTTGTTAGAGGTAATTATTTTCTTAAGTATTATTCTAAGTAAATATTATAATATAGGAAAAGAAAAAATAGATATTGAAATGCTAAATATAGCTTTGGGGTTTTGTGCATCACTATTGCTATTCATTAGATCTGATAATGGAGGAAGACTTTCATGGTATTATATGATAGGTATTATAGTAACATTATCGAATATTTGTAACAAACTGCACAAACAAAGTGTACTATCCATAGGAGTCATAATTATTTGTTTGTTTTTATATATTAGAGTGTATAATAATTGGCAAGACTACTTAAACTTATACCCATATAAAACATTCTTAACTAATGGTTATCGTCAAGGTGATTATAGCCATAAACATTACGAATATGATGCTAGATATGATACTGACAAGTTGTATAGGAAACCACTTAGAATAGAATTTAATTTAAGAAAATAATATGACAATATCCAAATGTAGATTTTCTAATATAGAATTATTGAGAATTGTTTCTATTTTTCTTGTTTTGGTTCTTCACTCTTGTTTCTTATCAACTGGTGTGCCACATTATAATAATTGTATAGAAAAGCCAATTTCTTCTTTTCTCATATTCTTTTTTAATTCGTTGTCATGTGTATGTGTAAATGTATTTGTAATTATATCAGGCTGGTTTGGTATCCATTTGAGTAAAAAGAAATTACTTTCTTTCATATTTCAAGTTTTGTTTTTTTCATTTACTATATATTTTGTTTTTTTGCTTTATGATACTAATAAATATTTTTCAAAAGAAGCTGTCATTACAATATTTTTCTTAAAAGGAAGTGAGTATTGGTTTGTTAAAGCGTATATAGGATTAATGATATTATCACCATTGCTGAATCTGTTTATTAAGAATGCAACAAACAAAGAATTAAAATCTTTTCTTATTCTTTTTTATACATTTCAAACAATATATGCCTGGCTATCTTTATATGGGGCAGATTGGTTTTCTGGAGGATATTCTGCAACATCATTTATAGGTCTCTATGTTTTTATAGGTTATCTTCGCAAATCTGGATTAAAAGAATTTGAAAATATCCTTTCATGCCGCTATAATTTAGTACTGAGTGCAAAATCTTATTTTATCATCTATTTTACAATAATACTTTCCCTAACTTTCATGGCTTATATTGTTACAATCCTTGATATTCCCGTAGCGGGGCGGCTCTTTACTTATACACAACCTTTTGTAATAATAGCATCTGTATGCTTGTTTATTTGTTTTTCTAAATTAACATTACAAAACAAAATAATCAATAATGTAGCAATATCTTGTTTTGCAGTTTATTTGCTGCATGGTCATGAGTTAATATTGAGACCTATATTTGGTAAAATCATAAGAGATAATTTTAATACTTACAATACATTAGAATTCTCTATCTTTATCATTTCATATTTAGTATTTTGGTTTATCTTTGCTATTATATTAGATAAGTTAAGACTTTTTATTTGGAATAAAATAGTATATTTTTTTAATCTTAAGCTATGTTGATAACGATTTTTACCCCTACATATAACAGAGGAAAACTATTGCCAAGATTATATGAAAGTATTAGAAAACAAACTGTTAATGATTTTGAATGGATTATCGTTGATGATGGAAGTACAGATGATACTGAACAAATTTGTAAGAAATTTGCTAATGAAAAGAATAATTTTTCAATTACATATATAAAACAACTTAATGGAGGTAAACATAGAGCTGTAAATAGAGGTGTCAAAGAAGCAAAAGGAAAACTTTTTTTTATTGCCGACAGCGATGATATGCTTTTACCAAGATCGATAGAAATAATCTTTAATCAGTATCAACAAATAAAAAACAATAATACCTTTGGAGGAATTTGTGGGTTAGATTGCTATAAAAATAGTAAAATAGTTGGTAATGGATTAGTTAAGGAATTTATTGATTGCAACTCAATCGAAATAAGATATAAGTACAAAGTAGTTGGCGATTTAAAAGAAGTTTTTTATACTCATATTATACGTAAATACCCTTTCCCAGAAATAAAAGGAGAACGATTCGTACCAGAAGCGTTAATATGGAATAGAATTGCAAAACAATATAAATTACGTTTTATTAATCAAGCTATCTATCAAGTAGAATATCAAGATGAAGGACTTACAAAACAAATAATCAAAATCAGAATGAAAAGTCCTATTGCGTCAATGATGACATACGCAGAAATGTTAGAGATTAACATTCCGTTCAAACAAAAATTAAAAGCAGGCATAAACTATTGGAGATTTAGATGGTGCTATAAGAATAACTCAACCTATAAAAGTAATAATATACCTATAATTTCTTGGAAATATTATTTACTATACCCGTTAGGTTGGTTAATGCACATAAATGACTTAAAAACACAAAATACACTTAACTATAAAAGATTATAATGAAAATACTCTATGTAATTACTTCACTATTAATGGGAGGTGCAGAAAAATTGGTAGTAGATTTAGTTCCCCGACTCCGTTCTAAAGGTCATGTTGTTGATGTTGCGGTATTCAATGGAGAAGATACACCTCTTATGGATAAACTTAAAAAAGAAGAACCTAACACTAAAATATACAAACTTGGACATAATGTATATAATCCGCTTCTTATTTTCAAGCTAACACGCATTATGAAACAGTATGATATTGTTCATACTCATAACTCATCTCCACAATTGTTTACGGCTATTGCTGGAGTGTTATGCTCAGTGGAGCTTGTCTCCACTGAGCATACCACTTCCAACCGCAAACGCGGTTGGAAGTGGTATGCTCCAATAGAAAGTTGGATGTATAATAGATATTCACATACTATCTGTATAAGCAAAATAGCTGAAGATGAACTACGTAAATATATGGGGGGAGATTGGATAGATTCTAATACAAAAAAATATAATAAAATATCAACTATTAATAATGGAGTAGATGTAGAAACTATACACAAAGCTATTGCATGCAAAGAACTCATAGAATTAAAAGAAAACAGAAAGGCTATACTAATGGTTGCAGGTTTTAGAGAGGCAAAAGACCAAGATACAGTTGTTAAGACATTATCATTATTAGATAAAGAAAAGTTTGAGGTGTGGTTTGCAGGAATTGGAAATAGAGAAAATACTGTAAAAAAACTTACAAAAGATTTTAATGTAAGCAAACGTGTTAGATTCTTGGGTATGCGAACAGATATTCCAAATGTACTAAAAGCTGCAGATTATATTGTAATGGCTTCCCATTGGGAAGGACTAAGTTTAAGTAACGTAGAAGGAATGTCAGCAGGAAAGCCATTCATTGCCAGTGACGTTAATGGACTTAGAGAAGTTACAAAAGGGTATGGGCTACTATTTAAAGAATCTAATGTCAACGAACTTAAAGAAATAATCCATCATCTATATAAAGATAAAGACTTCTCCGAGAAAATAGCTCAAAGATGTTTCGAAAGAGCTAAACAATTTGATATTAATAAAATGGTAGAAGGATATAATAAAATCTACAATATGGTAATGAATAGTAAAGCATAAGCAAATATGGTAAAAACTAAAAAAAAACTTATACGCATTACTACTGCTGATATTAGTTTAAATTCTTTAATCAAGGGACAATTAAAATTTCTCAATCAATACTATAATGTTATTGGCGTAGCTAAAGATACAGGAGTTCTTCACGAAGTTGCAAAACGTGAAGGCGTAAAAGTTGTAAATGCTCCATTAGAAAGACCTATCAGTATTATTAAAGATATAAAAGCCCTATGGTTTTTATATAAATTATTTAAAAATGAACGTCCATGGTGTGTACATGCTAATACTCCCAAAGGATCATTATTGGGAATGATTGCTGCACTGTTAGCAAGAGTTCCAAATCGTATTTATACAGTTACAGGACTGCGTTATCAAGCTACACATGGAGGATTAAGATTAATTCTAAAAACCATGGAAAGAATTACCTGTCTTTGTGCTACAAAAGTAATACCTGAAGGAAATGGAGTGAAACAAATATTAAGTAATGACAATATAACTAAAAAGACATTATCAGTTATAAATCACGGAAATATTAATGGAAAAGATACAGCTTATTTCTCACTTGAAGCTACTAATGAAATATTACAACATGAGAACCAAACTACTAATGTGATAGCTGACTCTCTTCCATTTGATGGCAGACAATACATACGTAAAAAATTAGACTATAAAAAAGACGACTTTGTTTTTATTCTCATAGCACGCATGATAAGAGACAAAGGAATAAATGAATTATCGGAAGCCATGAAACGGCTCATTGATGTATCCCCTACTCTACCAAAACAGCCTAAACTACTACTTGTTGGAGAACAAGAAATACAAAGTGATGGCAAAATTACAGAAAAAACACAAAAGTTCTTAAACCAATCAATATATATATATTATGCAGGTCATCAAACTGATGTACGACCATACATCTTAGCATCTGATGCCTTAGTACTTCCAAGTTACCGTGAAGGATTCCCTAATGCTCCTATGGAAGCAGGTGCAATGAATTTACCTTGTATCGTTACAGACATTAGTGGATGTAATGAAATAATAATAAATAATGTAAATGGAATAATAATACCTTCACCTATTGACAATAAAGGAAAAATAATCAAGTATAATCCTAATGATAAAAGTTCTAAAGGTTTTTCTTCCCCAACGGCAAAAGCTCTTTATAAATCAATGTACAAGCTTATTACTAATCCAGTCAAAACAAAACAAATGGCTGCCAATAGTCGAAGGCTAATTAAAGAAAGATACGAACAAAAAGATGTGTGGGAAGCTATAAGACAGATGTATACTGCATGTGATATAAAAAAATAATATCTCCTACTATAGAGAAAATAAGCGAAACGTCTTTCACACTAGGGTAAATGTTCAATACAGTAACAATGTATTAGTATTTTTTATACATCTGAAAATACTTAAAAGAATAGGTATATCTTATCAATAACTATCATATGGTTATAATAAAAAAAAAACGACAGGAATACTAAACTTTTTAAAATAATATTAAATGTACAGATCTTGTTTCAAGCGAATATTTGATATATTAATATCATTATGCGTGTTAATAATACTTTCTCCAATACTTATTATTGTAACAATTTGGCTACATTTTGCAAATAAAAAAGCAGGTGCATTTTTTATACAAGAAAGACCTGGTCTACATGGAAAAATTTTCAAAATTATAAAGTTCAAAACTATGACTGATGAACGTGATTCTTTAGGAGAATTACTTCCAGATGAAGACCGACTTACTACAATAGGTAAATTTGTTCGCTCTACATCCATAGATGAACTTCCTCAATTTTTTAATGTTCTAAAAGGTGATATGTCATTAATAGGACCTCGACCATTATTAATTAAATATCTACCATTGTATTCAAAAGAACAAATGCGCAGACATGATGTAAAACCAGGTATAACTGGATGGGCACAATGTCATGGACGTAATGCAATAAGCTGGAAACAAAAATTTGAATATGATGTATGGTATGTAGATAATTGCTCTTTATTAACAGATTTGAAAATCATACTAATTACAATTAAGAAAGTAATATGCAGAAAAGATATTAATCAAGAGAATAACGCAACAATAGAAAGTTTCAATGGACATAACTGATATTAATAAAATTAAAAAGCTGCAAACCCCTTTATTCATTTTTAATGAAGATGAATTAAAAAGCTGTATCCGTAAATTCAAGACAGCATTAAATAAAGAATTCAAAAATAACATAATAGGATATTCCCTAAAAACAAATTCCTTACCATATTGTCTAAAAGTTGCAAAAGAGAATGGATGTTATGCAGAGGTAGTATCATATCATGAATATCAACTTGCAATTAATATAGGGTTTACTAAAGAACATATTATATACAATGGTCCGCTAAAGTCAAAAAAAACATTTCTTGATGCAATACAACATAATGCTATTGTAAATATTGAAACATGGAGAGAAATAGATTGGTTAAATGAACTACCAAAAAACAAAATATATGAAATTGGTATTAGAATAAATATTGACTCTTCTAATATTTCTCAAGAAGATGCTTTTAGTAAAAACGATGACAGCCGTTTTGGGTTTTCTTTCGATTCTGAAGATTTAGAAAAAGCTATAAAACTTATTCAAACTAAACCATATATAAAACTTGTAGGCATACACTCTCATAAGGAACCCAAAACAAGAAGTGTACACTTTTATCAAAAAGTTGTAGAATATGTGATACATATTATTAAAACATTACAGCTGAATTTGAAATATTGGGATTTAGGTGGTGGATTCTTTGGTCCTATGCCAAATAAACCTACCTTTAATGAGTATACTAAATCAATATATAAAGAATTAAAAAAAATAAATGGTGAAGAGTATAATATTATTGTCGAACCTGGTAATGCCTTAATATCTTCTTCGGTTACATATATTTGCTCTGTTATAGATATTAAAGAACATGATGGTAATATATATATAACAACAGATGGAACGAGAAACGATATAGACCCATTCTTCAAAAAAAGTGATTACTTTAAATCTTTCATTTACACTCAAAAAGAAACTATAAGTTCACAAGAACAAATAATAGGAGGTCTAACTTGTTTAGAATATGATAGATTATTTACATTACCTAAAAATAGCAGAACTATAAATATAGGTGATAAAATTATCTGTGATAGAGTTGGTTCTTATACAATGGCATTAACTCCACTTTTCATACACTATTTTCCTATAGTTTATTTAAAAACAAATACAGGAGAATTTAGAATTATCAGGGAGGAATGGGATACTAAAGAATTTTTAATGAAATCAAAATATTAGAAAATGAATACAATACTTTTTTGTAGTTGTGGTAGAAGAGTGCAGCTACTTAAATTTTTAAAACAATCATTAGGTGATAATTGTCAAATTATATGTGCTGATAATTCACCTATAGCACCTGCGCTATATATAGCTGACAAACATTTTATTGTACCTAAAATTACGGATAAAAATTATATAGAAACTATTTTAAATATATGTAAAGAAAATAATGTAAATGCCATTACAACATTAATAGATCCAGAAATAGAAATTTTGGCTAAAAACAGAGAACTGTTTTTACAAAATGGAATATTGCCACTTTGTCCAGAACGTAGTACAGCTGCTTATTGCTTTGATAAATACCAATTCTTTAAACACCTATCCTGTAAAGGCATCAATACAGTACTTACCTATAATAATATAGCATCTTTTCGTAAAGGATTAGACAAAGGAGAAATAACATTTCCAGTATTTATAAAACCTATAGCAGGTAGTGGTAGCGTAGGTATACATAAAGTAAACACTATGAATGAACTTCAACAATATTTTGATGAAGGAGAATTTACATATATCATTCAAGAATTTATGAACTGTGAAGATTGTGATGCTGATGTGTATATTGATACCATTTCTCATGAACCTGTAGCAGCCTTTTCAAAGCGAAAATTAGAAACAAAAATTGGAGGAGCCAGCAAAACTATTTCTTTTAAAGATGAGAAACTTTTTGCTTTTATCAAAGATATTTGTAAGGTATTAGAGTTTAATGGACCTGTAGATATGGACTTTTGGTATAAAGACAGCGAATATTATCTATCTGAAGTAAATCCACGTTTTGGTGGTGCATACCTACATGCTTATGGTGCAGGAGTAGACTTTTTTAAACTAATTGCTAATAACATAAAAGGTATACAAAATCAAAATATCATAGGACAATATAAAGAAGATGTTCTTATGTTAATGTATGATGGGGTAGTAATTGTTGACAAAAAAGATTTGGCAAAATAAAAATATAATGAAAATAAAAATTTTACAATTCATTTATAAAGTTGGGCAACTTGTATTAAGTGAGTTACCATTTATATTGATTTTTACCTTTTGTCTTGTTCCTACAACTCTGAAGGATACTATTTTTAATAGCTTAGAACGTAGCGAATCTTATAAATACTATGCTATAACTTTATTAATTGCTATTATTTTCTCCTTTATAGGGCATAAAGTAAAGAGTATGAAAATTACATTTTATATTTTAGGTCTTTTACTTTTTGCTACATATATGGTTTTATGGTTAGTTTTCGGACAATGGATATCACCACGTATAATGCTACTAATATCAGAAACAAACAAAAAAGAAGCAAGCGAATGCATTACAACTTTTTTATTTAACAGCAAAGCTATAATTGCATATTTGTCAACAATTATAATTTTAATAGGAATATTTTTGTTAGAATGTTTATGGAGTAAGAAAGTTCGTAATAAATTAATTTACAATAATATAAGCACTACCCCCCCATTCTATGTTTAGGTATTTTAACAATAATAATCCTTTCATTAGGAATATATCAAATGAAGTTTTATTTAAACATCGCACAATGTAAAGTTCTAACAGATTTAGATAAATTATCTCAGAAAAATCGAAACTTTCCAATGGATGCTATAACTTCAACTTTCTATTCTTACAAATCTTGTAGATTAGCTGCAAAAGATATAGAAACAGCTATAAAAAATTCACACTCCATTAACAAGCAAAATATAACAGATTATTTTACAAAAAACAATAAAGACTCTATAAACATAATTTATATTTTAGGAGAATCATATATAAAACATCATGCTTCGATATATGGATATTATCTTCCCACTACACCATTTATGAAAAGTGAAAAAGATAAAGGACAATTAATTGCATTCACAGATGTAGTAGCCCCTTTTAATCTTACTACTTTCGTTCAAAAAAATACATTTTGCTGTAACAGTATAGCTGATGGTGAAAAATGGTATGAAACGGCATTCTTTCCTATACTTTTTAAGAAAACTGGCTATAATGTTACTTTTTGGGATAATCAAGCAGAATATCTTAAAGCTGAATTTTTCACATTTTCTGTAAATTCTTTTTTTTATAATAAAGAAATACGCAAACTATCATATTCTGCACTATCTGAAAAAACATTAAACTATGATGGACAACTTGTAGACGATTTCATACAAAAACAAGGAGAAAAAGCTAAACGTAAAAATTTAATAATATTCCATTTAATTGGGCAACATTTTGATGTATCCGAACGTTATCCACATACAAAAGTATATAATAAATTCTCTGCAAAAGATATAAAAAGAAAAGATATTTATCTAACAAAAAATAAAAAGCAAGAAATAGCAGAATACGACAATGCCACTTATTATAATGATTGCGTTATCAAGAAAATAGCTACATACTATGCTAATAAACCTACAATAATGATTTATTTTTCAGATCATGGAGAAGAAATATATGATTATAGAGACTCCAAAAGCAGAATAAAATGTAATGGAGATGTAAAAAATTATCTTAAATATCAATATGAAATACCTTTCGTTATTTGGTTTTCTAAGTCATACATGAAGCGGTACCCAGAAATTGTAAAAGCTGTAAAAGCTGCAAAAGATAAACCTTTCATGACTGATAATGTTTGTCAAATACTTTTCCACATTGTTGGTATGAGATCAAAGTGGTATAAAGCAGATAGAGATTTACTTAGCAAAAAATATAAACCACGCAAACGTATTCTTAACGGATACGATTACGATAAATACTGTAAATAACATAAAATGAACAAACGAATATATCTATGCCTCGCTCACATGAGTGGCAATGAAATGAAATATATCCAAGAAGCTTTTGATACAAATTGGGTTGTCCCACTTGGTCCAAATGTAAATGGATTTGAAAGTGATTTACAAAAATTTATTACCCCCTGCAATAGCAATAATAAAGAAGTTGTTGCTCTATGTTCTGGAACATCGGCAATTCACCTTGCGCTAATAGATTTAGGAGTAACTATAGGAGACGAGATACTTTGTCAAAGTTTTACTTTCTGTGCCAGTGCAAACCCTATAACCTATCTCGGAGCAACGCCTGTATTTATAGACTCAGAAGCAGAAACTTGGAATATGAATCCAGCTCTTTTAGAAGATGCAATTAAAGATCGAATAAATAAAACAGGACAGAAACCAAAAGCTATTATTTTAGTTTACCTATATGGTATGCCTGCTAAGATTGATGAAATACTTAAAATAGCACAACGATATGAAATACCAGTAATTGAAGATGCTGCAGAAGGATTAGGAAGTCGATATAACAATCAAGTTGTAGGAACATTTGGAAGATATGGCGTATTAAGTTTTAATGGTAATAAGATGATTACCACATCAGGAGGAGGAGCATTAATATGCTCAAACAAAGAAACCAAAGAACGTATAATGTTCTATGCCACACAAGCACGCGAAAGTTATCCTTACTATCAACATGAAAAGATTGGTTTCAACTATCGATTAAGTAATATTTGTGCAGGAATTGGTAGAGGTCAAATGACAGTTCTTAATGACCACATAACACATCATCAACACATAGCCACTCTTTATCGAGAAGGACTTAAGGATATTAATGGTATAACATTCCATGATAATCCAAATAAGTTATCCTCATCAAACTTTTGGCTAAACACTATTATTCTATCCCCATCACTAAAAGTAAAAGGTGAATCATCAGCCTACGCTAAAACAGTTCAAGGTTCTGTTGGAGGGGCTGCTGGTGTAGTTCATAATACAAATAACATACACACAAATTGTGAACCAAATACAAATGTTGAAGCGATGCGTTTAGCCTTAGATAAATTAAATATAGAAAGTCGACCACTATGGAAACCTATGCACCTACAACCAGTTTATAAAAATTGCCCAGCATATATAAATGGTATCAGTGAATCTCTATTTAAATCAGGTCTTTGTCTTCCTTCTGGTCCAATGGTAAGCAATGAAGATGCAAAATTTATAATTCAATCAATTAAGTCTAATATTCTATAAAACAATATATTTAGATGACATACGATTCGAGAGTTTTAAACTATTTTGAATTTTTGAGATTTAGCTTAAATGATACCTTAAGCATACCATCATCCATAAATAATATAGATTGGGATGACCTATTCACCTTTGGAAAGGAGCAAGCTATTCTTGGAGTTCTATATCATGGGATAGAGAAGCTTAGTAATAGCAAGTATAAACCTAATAGAAATATTATTTTAAAATTTTATATTTGCTATCAATCGCTACTAAAGGCAAATAAACAGGCATTCAAAGATGCAAATTACTTAACTTCTCTATTCAAAGAAAAATACAATTTAAACTCTTGTGTACTAAAAGGTCAAGCAAATGCACTAATGTATCCCAATCCATATTTGAGAGTTCCAGGAGATATAGATTTATGGGTAAATACTAATGCGATAGACATCATAAAAATAGCAAAAAAATATGACCCAAAAGCAGAAATAGACTACCATCATATACAAGTAAATCTAACAAAAACACCTATAGAACTCCATTTTTTTCCATCATTCATGGGAAATCTTTTTTATGAATACCGTTTACGTCGATATTTTAATAAATATAGTGAGAAACAATTCAACAATAGAAAGGAACTTCCTAATAATTTAGGTTATATAAACTGTCTAACTAAGGACTTCGATTTAATATTTCAACTATCTCATCTAATGCATCATTTTTTCTTTGAAGGTATTGGGCTAAGACAAATGATAGACTATTATTATCTACTCCATAAAGAATTCACAGAAAAAGAAAAAAAAGATAGTATAACACTACTCAAGCACCTCAATATGTACAAGTTTGCTACTGCAGTTATGTATATTATGAAAAAAATATTAGGAATAGAAGATAGATACCTTATCACAAAGCCTAATGAACGTCTTGGAAAAATATTAGAACGTGAAATAATATTAGGTGGTAATTTTGGCTTTTATGATAAACGCTTCAATTTTTCTGGAAAGTCAGTATATTATCAATATTTCATAGAAATATATCGTAATCTACATTTTGCCATTGATTATCCAAGCGAAACTATTTTTGGTCGCCCTATTTCCAGATGGTGGCACATAATTTATAAAGCTTGGTTAAGACACCAACTAAAGTGATATTTCTACTTTTTCAATAGTTACTACAATACAAAATAAAACCGCCTTACTCCTCACGAGTTTGGCGGTTTTTATTTTCTAACAGTATATACTTTTTTTATAACAATTATTTTCTATAAATGAAAAGCTATATCTATACCCATTTGGAAAGGATTACCTAACTGTCCAAATGTATAATTTTTTCCTGTAGCAGCACTTTGAATCACAAAAGTATTATATTTAGTATCTGTAAGGTTCTTTATCCAAACATTTATAGACATTGGACCAAAGTCACCATTGGCATGCGCTCCAAGTAGAGCATAAAAGTTTTGTGATAGAGTATTTGTATTATTCCAATAAGTATTACCTTGAGCAGATAAGTCTGCACCTAAAGTAACTCCACGTAAATGAAATTTATTTTTAGGATTTAACAAAGCTTTTGGATCAACGCTTATATAATAATCTGCTGTAGCAGATAATGTTGATTGAGGTATAAATGGAATTCTATTACCCTTATAATTAAGTAATTTTCCACGCTTTGTTTCAGAATACTCATCAAATACAGCATTTGTAAAACCATAGCTAAACGTATAATTTAACCTATCTTTTAGAGCTATACCACGAAACATAGCCTCAAACCCGCAAGAATGACTCTTTCCTGCATTAGTCATAGTACGACCTAATCCATAGTTAGTAGCCATAACTGATAATTGTTGATTACGTACCTGTATATAGTAAGCTGCTAAATCGATTTTCAATTGTCCTTTCATCAAATTAAGATGAGCACCCACTTCATAGTTAAAACTAATTTCAGGCTTATAAGATATAGTTTCTGCTATTTTACGATAAGCTGCATCATCATGCTTTATATCTATATTACCTCTAGCTCCTTGTGCTGCTTTCATAATTTCTCCTTGCATAATATCTCCAAACATTTCGATATTATAACCACCAGCTCGATAACCTTTCTGCCATATAGCATAAATATTACTACCATTATGAAGCTCATAAGTTAAACCTATCTTAGGTAATAATTGATTAAACTTATTATTTTCAGTATTATTCAAATTAGAGCTTACTATAGCTTTCATCGTTCTTCCCATTACACTACCATCTATTAGTATCTTTGAAGTTGTAGCATATTCAATAGAAGTATGCGAATAATCATAACGTAGTCCTAATGTAGCACGCAACCTTGAACCAAGCTTTATATTACTCTCGTGAAAGACACCAAAGTTAAAATTAGGAGTTTTAAACTCTTCTGCTATAGGATCTAATTTCATTTTTATGTTTACACCTCCAGCTTTTGCAATTGCAGCAATAGCCATAACCTTAGCTTCTTTCTCTGCAATTTCGGCTGGTTTACCTTTAGCTATTAATTTTTGAGCAATACTTGCAACCATTTTATTAAGTATACCAGTATAAGCCCCCATAGAAGCAAATCTGCTTAAATTCTTATTCATTTCAGAATCAAAATATACAGGCGTATTAGTTTTCATCCATTGGTAAGAAGCTACAGCCCCTATAGTCCAATGCCATTTATTGCTATTTCCACCTTTTAAAGATAATTCTTGAAATAAAGAGTTATGGTTTTGTGTTTGTTTATAATGAAAAAAGTCTTGGGGTAGATAGTCTGCATCCATAAGCATACAATCATTAAGATTCTGCCATGAAGTCATAGAGCTTAGCATGAAACCATTTCCTTTATATTTTATACCAAGTCCTGTATTTATAATATCTCTCTTATAATTATTTTCTCTATTATGATTAGGTTGCTGAGTTCCTGGCTTTAGTCCAAAATAAGGAGAAGTCAATTTAGCAGTAGCCACTTGTTCTTCAGTAACGATTTCTCCAAATGGTGATGGCTTTTGATTTACATGCTGATAATCTGCTATTAAATCAAAATTTAGCCTATTATTAGCCTTCCAAGATAATCTACCTCTTCCTCCAAACTCATTAATAAGATCAGCTTTTTCACCATTAAACTTATTAACAAAAAATCCATTTTGTCCTGTATAAAATGCTGATATAGAGTAACCTAAATTATCCGTAAACCTACCATAATTAGCTATATCAAAATTTCTATAAAGTTTATTTCCTGCGGATAGTTTTATATCTGTACCATTATAATTTAAAGGATTCTTAGTAAACATACGAACTATTCCTCCTTCAGTATTTATACCATATAATGTACCTTGAGCACCTCGCAAAATATCCACACGATCTATATCATATAAATGGGTATTAAAAGCTGTCTTACATATCATTGGCATTCCATCTATATACAAACCTACAGCTGGAGCATTTGCTCTTGAACCTATACCACGCATATAAATCGCTGGAGTAAGTCTACTACCATAAGCTGGCATAACTAAAGAGGGAACATAGTTACTTATTCCTCGTAAATCAGTAACTCCAAGACGATTCAAATTACTACTGTGAAATGAAGTACTACTCAAAGGCTGCTGTCTAAGAAAAGAAAACTCCTTAGGTTGATCGTAAACAGTTACTTCCTCGATGTCATAGACACGAGTTGTATCAACTTTCACCTTATCTGCATTAGCATATCCTGATACAGAAAATGCAGAAATACATAATAATGTAATTAAAGATTTTAACATGTTGCTTATTCGAAAAAAATATTATTTATTTTACGCTGCAAAATTAAAAAGAAATACAAAAAATAACAATCCCTATTTATTAGGAAACATTATTATTCATTTATCACTCCACAGTGAGGGCAACGACCCTTTCGATGCAAACGTTTGCCACAATTACCACATATATAAGTAGCACTGTTCCTATGAACCCAAACACGTATAACATAGTATAAATATACTATCAATAACATATAGCCTATATAATATAATGTGAGAACTGAAAATATTATATAATTAACAGCACAAGTAGCAGCAAGTCCACTAAGATATAATATAGCATCACTTGATTTCAATAATCGCCTAATATCATCTAACGATGCTATCAATAATAAAAGCATACCCCATACTAACAACAAAAATAACTTCAACAATAAAGGTTGAGAAAATGGATTTAGCGAGGGATTAAAATAAAATTCTCTCCATGTTTCAGACGCAAAAAGTTGAATAGTAGCATAAAATGTAGCTGCTGTTGCAACTGTCATTACTAATAAAGAAGGGTATAAAGAATTTATATCATTAAATACCACTATAGGAGCATTTCGCTTCATTATAGTTCGCATTAAATAGCCTATTGATATTAATGATATAACTATTAAGAAAATTATTAAGTGGGTATTTGAAAATAAAGATATAAATTTTGATATAGGATCATCTGGGTCTACTTTTGACAAAAGTTGTTTTTCCCTAATCCAACCAAAATGACAATCCTCAGTAGCTATATTAATCCACACAGAATCTATACTATCATTGGGAATTATTCTAATATCAGCAACTACTAAAGACTTCCCTTTATTAACAGGAAAAGAATCTGTTTTAAGTCCAGTAACAAACTCTTCTGGTTGTTGTCTTTTCAACATTAACGAATCAGAACGTACAACAAAATTATATCCTTGTGAATAATGATGCTTCAAACGAAAATCATACAAATCCAAATTACCTCTACTATTACCGTGCCACTTTCTTAAATATGCATCTGCATTACACAAATCTATTGAATCTCTTGACTTTGAAACGCGATTAGCTATCTGCTTTTGTTGAATACTATCTGGTAACTGAAAACGAGAAGGTGTTTTTTTATGATAGCAACCAGTAAGTACTATATTAAACATAAAAATAATACCTATAAATATAGTATTTAGTTTAATTCTCAACATAAAATCTATTCTCCATATATTAGCATTTGACAGTTTTTACAATCAAACTTTATTTGGAATCTGCGCTTATCTGACAATTCAAGAAACAACGGTTCTTTCCATACTGCGTGCTTCCCTCCATGTTTTTGACAATACCCTAAAGCATAACGTATACAATGCTTACATTGCATTATTAAAACTTTACCATAAGAGGCTTTTAATGCTGAAATAGTATCTCTTTCAAAAGCTGGACGTAAGTTAGTAAATCCTTGAGATTTATAAAAATTTGTTGCTAAATGGTTAGAAATATTTAACAAATAAGGATATTCTTGATACTCTTTTTTATTAACTTTTTCCCATGATATTGAGGGAAAAACTGTTGGTAAACTATGACGATGATATTTAGGTATAATAGACTCATAAAGTAAATTAACAACTTTACGCCTTAAATTTGACAATTCACTATTAGGTATAAAAGCTTTTGCTGCTTCATCACTAACTTCAACTTTATTACATACAAAATTAGTATCACCAAGTTTAGTTAACTGCCTAATTATATTATCTCGTTGATATGTTTTTGCTGGTTCAAATGAAACATTAACTTCTAACTTTATAGAGCTTTTCCGATACTCCAATAATTGAGCTTCTATCACACACAAATTATCTTTAACATCTAAAGACATTTCTATTTTAATCTTACGTGAAGCAGTATCACCTATCAAGGCGTTCTCAAAATTATGGTCTTGGTTACGATAAAGTACTGTTCCGACAACCAAGTCTCGAGGCATTTTCAAAGGAAATATCCAGTTAGATGAAACTTTATTAACTCTAAATCCTTCAAGTGTTTTCTTTACACTATCCTTTACTTTTGCTTTTGCTCTACTTACATAGCATAAACCATCACCATTACAAAAATGTGTATTACCTTCAACTGAAAATGATTTTTTATTTATTGCATCTACTACTCCTACTTTCTCACCTAAAGCTTTAGGTGTAATTGGATTATAAATATTTTTTTGTCGTCCATTAAAAAAATATGTAGTATAACCTCTGTTAAATGTTTTTGATAAATCGGGGTCAAATGTGTATTTTACGCTACCAAAAGAAGCACGTCTATAGAGTTTTGGATACTTAGAAATAATATTATTAAATTTATTACTATAGGCTGCAACAACATTTTTCACATAATTAATATTTTTCAAACGTCCTTCTATCTTAAAAGAACAAGCCCCTGCCTCTAATAATTGCTCTATGTTGGACAGTTGGTTCATATCTTTCATTGACAAAAGATAACGTTGATGTTCTATCTCTGTCCCATTACTATCTATTAAATTAAATGGCATTCGACAAAACTGTGAACATTCGCCCCTATTAGCTGAACGATTAAAACAAAACTGGGAAGCATAACATATTCCACTATAGCTAACACAGATAGCCCCATGTATAAATACTTCAAGCTCAACATTTGGAACTGCATTATGTATTTCTTTTATCTGCTTTAAACTTAACTCACGTGCTAATACTACTCGCTCAAAACCCATATCATTTAACCACTTAGCCTTTTGAGCTGTACGGCAATCACACTGTGTGCTGGCATGTAAAGCTACTTTATCTGCTATTTCATCACTACATATCTTCAAAAGCCCCATATCTTGAAGTAAAAAAGCATCAACTCCAATACTTGACAAGTCGTTAATAAGTTTTTGAATCAAAGTCAATTCAGAATCATATACTATGGTATTAAGTGTTACATAAACTTTTGCTCCAAAACGATGAGCAAAATCACATAAAAGAGCAATATCCTTTAAATCATTACTTGCTGCTTGTCTTGCACCTCCAAAAGAAGCACCTATATACACAGCATCTGCACCATGAGTTATAGCTGCTATACCACAAGATAAATCCTTAGCGGGAGCTAAAAGTTCTATTATTTGCATAGGATTTTGCATTCAGTAACTTACACTGATATTACCTTTGCAAATTTAGAAATTTTTTTTTATTAAATTCTCTGTAAGTAAAAATTATTATAGGAAGTGTTACTGTAAATGAAAGAATATCGCTAACAGCTTGACATACCTCTACCCCTAAAAGTCCAAAAAGTGAAGGTAAAGCTATTATTAATGGTATAAAAAATAGTCCCTGACGAGCAGCTGCAAGAAAATTGGCTCGCCAAGGTTTTCTACATGTTTGTAACATCATATTGCTACTTATCAAAAAAGCATTTAAAGGATAAGTTAGCAATTGGTAACGTAATGCTACAACTCCAATGGCAATAACTTGAGAATCATTACGGAACATTCTTATAATATTCTCACTAAATATAAAAGCTAACAACATACACATTATGAGAAATATTGTTCCTGTCTTAACTGTAAACTCAAAAGCTCGTTTTAATCGTTTATAAAGTCCTGCACCATAGCAAAATCCACATAAAGGTTGGAACCCTTGACACAAACCAACAACTGTTGCAAGTACTAACATTGACACTCGAGACACTATACTCATAGCAGCAATAGCCTCATCACCAAAAACACCAGCTGAAATATTTAAAGACATTGTTGCAACACATGCCAAGCCTTGACGCAAAAGAGAAGGACTTCCACCATAAAATATTTCTAAAAGAGCATGCCATGATAAACGAAAATTACGAAAGTAAATACCTATATTTTCTCCCTGACGTGCCATAAAAAATAAAATTCCAAACGAGGTTATTTGCCCTATTAAGGTAGCTAAAGCTGCACCTTCAATGCCCAAATCAAAATAAAATATAAACAAAGGATCAAGAACAATATTCAATATTGCACCTACAAGTATTCCACACATTGCATACGAGGCATTACCCTGAAGTCGCATTTGGTTGTTAAGCGTTAAAGAGGATGTAAGAAACGGAAAACCAAAAGATATCATTCCTAAATACTTTTTTGTGTAAGGTAAAATAGTAGGTGTGCTACCTAAAAGCAAGGCAAGTTGGCCTTTAAAAAAATATGCAATAATTGCTATTGATAATCCAAAAAAAAATGAATAATAAAATCCAGTAGAAGCCATAATTACAGCTTTAGCCCTGTGTTTAGAACCAAGTTCACGAGATATATAGTTTCCCGAACCATGTCCAAAAAAGAATCCGAAAGACTGTACAAAAAACATTAAAGAAAAAACTATACCTACAGCTGCAGTAGCTTGCGTGCTAAGCTGTGAAACGAAATACGTATCTACAATATTATAAATACTTGTTACCAACATTGAAATTATTGTTGGTACAGCCATAGTAAGCACTACACGTGCAATAGGTTCTTCTGTAAGATATTTAAAATTACTCTTTCCATTATGCATAATTATTAGCAAAGGTACAAAAACTAATCATATAAATTAAAAAAATATAAAAAGAAACTATTTAACATTTAGACTTAATTTGTTTTTCATAATTTTGTAACTATATTATTAAGTATATTGTATTTATAAAATATTCTTTAAAAAATGAAATATTCTATTGATGATATTAAATTAATTATCGGAGCTGAAAAATATGGTATAGATAAAACATATATAAATTTTTTACTTACTGATAGTCGTTCACTATGTTTTCCAGAAGAAACTCTCTTTTTTGCACTAAAGTCTAATAGAAATGATGGCAATAAATACATTCCTGAATTATATAAAAGAGGTGTACGTAATTTTGTAGTTGAAAAATTACCACCTAACTACTCTAAAGAGTTTTATAATGCAGTATTTCTAAAAGTAAAAAATCCTCTTTTAGCACTACAAAAACTCACCGCAAATCATCGTGAAAAATTTAATATTCCAATTGTTGGAATAACAGGCTCTAATGGAAAAACTATGGTAAAAGAGTGGTTATTCCAAATACTGTCCACTAAAATGAATGTAACTCGCTCACCTAAAAGTTACAATTCTCAAATAGGTGTACCGCTTTCTGTATGGCTAATAAATAAACAAAGTCAAATAGGACTAATTGAAGCTGGAATAAGCCAAAAAGGCGAAATGGAATCACTACAAAGAATTATTAAACCAACAATAGGTATAATAACATATATTGGGTCAGCACATCAAGAAAATTTTAGTTCGTTAGAAGAAAAATGTAACGAAAAAATTAAACTATTTATAAATTCTAAAAAACTAATATATCAAGGGGACGATCAGCTTATTACAAAATGTATAAAAGATTCTGGATATTCTGGGGAAAAACTATATTGGTCTACAGACGATACTAATGCACCTTTCTATATAGAACACATTAGTAAGAACAAAGAAAAAACTACTATATCATATAAATGGAAACAATCTATAAAAGGTAAGTTTACTATTCCTTTTATAGACCAAGCGAGTATTAATGACAGTATTATAGTTTCACTTCTTGCTCTTGAACTAAATTTTAAACCAAAAGAATTAAGCGAAAGCATGAAAAAATTAGAACCCATAGCTATGCGCTTAGAAGTTAAAGAGGGACGAAATGGCTGTACACTTATCAACGACTCTTATAACTCTGATATAAATTCGCTTGACATAGCATTAGACTTTATGAATAGGCGACAAAATATAGACTGCCTAAAAAAGACTTTAATACTTAGTGATATTTTTCAGAGTGGATTATCAAAAAGCACATTATATAGAAAAGTTTCCTCATTAGTTAAAAGAAGAAAAATAAATAAATTTATAGGTATAGGAAAAGATATAGCAAACTATTCCAAAACATTTAACGTAATAAAAGAAAACTATTTTTTTGAAGACATAAAAACATTCATAGAAAGTAATGTTTTTAAAAATTTAAAAAATGAAATCATATTAATAAAAGGCGCAAGAATATTCTGTTTTGACAAGATAACTGACTTACTTGTAAACAAGGTTCACGAAACTGTTTTAGAGGTTAATCTAAATGCTATAGTTGATAACCTAAACTGGTATCGGAAATATCTAAAACCTACAACTAAATTAGTTTGTATGATCAAAGCTAATGCATACGGAATAGGTGCTATTGAGGTTGCTAAGACTTTAGAAGAACATCATGTAGATTATCTTGCTGTAGCTGTAGCTGACGAAGGAGCTACACTTAGACAAAATGGTATAACAAGTAACATTATGATTATGAACCCAGAAATGAGTAGCTTCAAAACTCTATTTGACTATGATTTAGAACCTGAGGTATATAGTTTTAAATTACTTGATGCACTTATAAAAGCAGCAGAAAAGGAAGGAATAACTTCATACCCTATTCACATAAAATTAGATACAGGGATGCACAGATTAGGGTTTGACCCTAAAAAAGACATACAAAAACTTATCCTACGTTTAAAGAATCAAACATCTCTTATTCCGCGTTCTATTTTCTCACATTTTGTTGGATCTGATAACGATGCTTTTGATGATTTTTCTACCAAACAATTTGAACTATTTGATCAAGGCAGCAAAGAAATACAAGCAGCATTCGACTTTAATATTTTAAGGCACATAGATAACTCAGCTGGAATACAACATTTTCCAAATAGACAATTAGATATGTGTAGATTAGGTCTAGGACTATACGGAATAAACCCAAGAAATAATGCTATAATAAATAATGTTGCAACTCTCAAAACAACTATTTTACAAATTCATAATGTACCAGCAGATGAAACTGTAGGCTACTCGAGAAGTGGAAAACTATATAGAGATAGCAAAATTGCAGCGATACCTATCGGCTATGCAGACGGACTTAATAGACGTCTTGGTAACAGAAAGGCTTTTTGCTTAGTCAATGGACAAAAAGCAGAATATGTAGGAAATATTTGTATGGATGTTGCAATGATAGATGTTACAGACATAGATTGCAAAGAAGGGGATACTGTTGAAATATTTGGAAACAATCTACCTGTTACATACCTAAGTAAAGCAATAGAAACTATACCATACGAAATACTTACGACAATAAGTAATAGGGTTAAAAGGATATATTATCAAGATTAACAATAAATCGATACTGCTATGATTGAAATCATCATTTTTTTAATAATAGGTATAGCCATCGGAGCTATAATATCTTATCTCGTTGAACATAACAAAATGGTTACCGCTCAAAGTAAATTATCTGCAGAGATAACTATGTTGGAAAAACAAATTGAAATAAACAAGAAAACTGCAGAAGAAACGCTTAACACACAAATAAAACATGCAGAAGAATTACGCAATGAAATAGAAAAACAAAACGAAGAGAAAAATAAGCTAATACAAGAAGAAATAAAAACAATGGCTTCTGACTTGTTCAAACAAAATCGTAAAGAAATGAACGATATAGATAAGGAAAGATTAGATAGTTTACTATCCCCCCTAAAGGAACGGTTAGAGTCTTTCAACCAAACTGTAAATAATAGTAACAAAGAAAATGCTCAAAATAAAACAGAAATAAAATCAGCTTTCGAAGAGGCTATGAAACGTCTACATGATGAGCAAATAAACACAGTAAAAAGTATAAGAGAAGATAATCAACGAAATATTGATGAACTTAAACTTCAAACTCAACGCATTGAGAACGAGGCCTCTTCACTAACATCCGCACTTAAAGGAGATTCGAAAATACAAGGAGACTGGGGAGAGATGATTTTATCTAAAACTCTTGAAGACTGTGGACTGATTAAGGATCAACAATATTTTCTACAACAAAACTATAAAGACAAAAATGGTAATAACTACAGACCTGATGCGGTTATAGAATTTCCAAACAAAGATAAAGCTGTTATAGATGCAAAAGTATCACTCACAGCATATCAAGAATCTATAAAAGCCTCATCCGATGAAGAAAGGCAACAACTACTTAACGAACACGTCAAGTCTATAAAAAAACATGTTGACGAACTGTCAGACAAAAACTATGAATCTTTAGTTCCTGGATGTATTGGATATATACTTATGTTTATACCATATGAAAGTGGATATTCTGCTGCAATAAAAACAGATGCAAATATACTACAATATGCTTATAAAAAACATATAATAATACTAAGTCCAAGTAATCTTTTAATGGCATTACAACTTACACACACTATGTGGCAGAATTATCGTATAAATAAAAATGTAGAAGAAATATTACGCCAATCTAATGATCTATACGATAAATTTGTTACCTTTGGCGAAACATTCGTAAAAATAGGTAAAGGAATAGACAACTTAAAAACTGATTATAATAAGGCACAGTCTCAATTACGTGAGGGTAAAGGCAATATTGTAAAACGACTTAACGGTATGAAAAACTTAGGAATAACTCCTAAAAAACAACTACCTGAAAATTTAGATGAATAAAAAATAAATCTTAGCATTATTTACATAAATATGGAATACATCATTAACAATCTTTGGCTATTATGGATACTAATAAGCCTTTTATGCTTAATTATAGAATTAACAAATGGAGAATTATTCATAATATGCTTATCAATAGGAGGAATAGTTACTGCAATAGTATCAGGATTAGGAATAACTGACAACATAGCTATACAAATATTAATTTTTGCAGTAATAAGCATATTAAGTATTTTTTACGTTAGACCTATTGCAAAAAAATATATTAATAAATCTGACTACATTAAACCAAGTAATGTGCAAGCCATAATTGGTAGAAAAGGTATAATTACAGAAACCATTGAAAAAAACGGATATGGACGTGTACAAATTGATGGAGACTATTGGAAAGCAAAATCTATAAATAACTCTACAATATATAAAGGTGAAATAGTTAAAATAACAAGTATAGACTCCATTATCGTAACTGTTGAGAAAAATAATAATTAAAATTTATATTAACTTTATTTTTATATAACTATGGAAATTATTTATTATGTATTAATTGTAATTGTTTTATTAGTAATACTGTTTGCAAAAAAAACAATACTAATCATTCCACAAAGTGAAACACGCATTATAGAAAGGTTAGGTAGATATCATGCTACACTACAACCAGGTATAAACATCATTTTGCCATTCATAGATAGAGCAAAAGAAATTGTTACCGTAAACAAAAGAAGTTTATACGTAAGCACTAAAATTATAGACTTACGTGAACAAGTTTACGACTTTGATAAACAAAATGTTATCACTAAAGATAATATTCAGATGAAAATAAATGCTCTACTATATTTCCAAATTGTAGACCCATTCAAAGCTGTATATGAAATAAATAACCTACCAAATGCAATAGAGAAACTAACACAAACAACATTAAGAAATATTATAGGAGAACTTGAATTAGACCAAACACTAACTTCAAGAGACACTATAAACACTAAACTACGCACTGTTCTTGATGACGCTACTAACAAATGGGGAATAAAGGTTAATCGTGTTGAGTTACAAGATATTACTCCACCTGAAAGTGTGCTTCAAGCTATGGAAAAACAAATGCAAGCAGAAAGAAACAAGAGAGCTACAATATTAACAAGCGAAGGTGAAAAACAAGCAGCCATTCTTAAATCAGAGGGTCTAAAAACATCTACTATAAATAGTGCTGAAGCTGACAAACAACAAGCTATACTAATAGCAGAGGGAGAAGCACAAGCAAAAATAAGAGTTGCTGAAGCAGAGGCAATAGCAATACAAAAAATTACAGATGCTGTTGGAAGCTGTACAAACCCTGCAAACTATCTAATTGCACAAAAATATATAAATATGTTAGAGAAACTTGCATCTAACGAAAATCAAAAAACTATCTATTTACCTTACGAAGCTACTGGTATAATGGGTTCTATTGGAGGTATAAAAGATATGTTCAAAGAAAAATAAAAATAATGATAAAAACAGAACTAAAGATATGTATTTTTTGTGGCGCAAGACCAAATTTCATTAAGGTCGCACCTATAATAAGAAAAATTAACCAACAAAGTAAAGATGAAACTAAAAGAAAAGTCTCATACAAAATGGTATATGTTGGTAAACCTGCTGATCCAACTATAGAAGATGGACTTTTCACAGATTTAGATATAAAACGCCCTGATGTTTGTTTAGGAGTTACATGCAAAAATCTTAATGAACTTACAGGACAAGTAATGTCTAAATTTGAAACATATTTACAAGAAAACAAAACAGATGTAGTTATTGTAGTTGACGACTTAGCATCCACAATGGCTGCATCTATTGTTGCAAAAAAACAAGGATTACTCTTAGCTCACATAGCTGCTGGAACACGTTCATTTGACATAACAATGCCTAAAGAAATTAACAGATTGGTAATTGATGGCCTTTCGGACATACTATTTACAGCAGGACTTAGTAACAACAGTATAGCTAACAAAGAGGGAGCAGAACTTTCCAAAGTTTATATGGTTGGTAATTGCCTTATAGATAACATTAGGTTCAACCGTGAAAAAATGAAAAGCATGAGTCTTGACAATATAGAAAAGATAAAAGGTCTTGAACTCAAAAGAAACAATTACCTTGTTTTCACGCTTAACCGTAAAGCACTTATAAACGATAAATCCAAATTAGAGAGCATCATTGAGACAATTGTAACATCGGCAGGTGATAAAACTATTGTAGCACCACTAAGAAGTTCTGCTATAAAAGCTATAGCCACATTAGACATAGCAAAATCTAATAAATTTAAAAATTTCAAAATTACTATGCCTTTAGGATATTTGGAATTTGTATTCTTAGTAGCTAATTCGTTAGGTATAATTACTGACTCGGGAAATGTGGCAGAAGAGGCTACATTTAACAGTATTCCATGTGCAACTATAAATAGTTACACCGAACACATAGAAACTGTAAAAGAGGGGTCTAACATATTAGTTGGAGAAGACACAAAAGAGCTTGCTAATGCCATAAAACTAATGATTAATAAAAAATGGAAAGAGTCTAATATTCCAAATCGTTGGGATGGTAGGTCTGCAGAAAGAATTTTACAAATACTAATGGAATTAGGTTAAAATATAAAAATGCTTTGGCTTGAGCCAAAGCATTTTTATTACATATTATTTTTTTATATACAACCTATTATTTCACTAATTGACTTACAATGATGAGTATCTAACCAAGTATTAATACCATCCCGCACCTTAATTGTAACAGTTGGATCTATAAAGTTTGCTGTACCTATCTCTATAGCTGTAGCACCTGCCATAAAAAACTCTATAGCATCTTCGGCTGTCATTATTCCACCAAGTCCTATTACTGGAATTTTTACTGTCTTAGCTACATCATAAACCATCCTTACAGCAACAGGCTTAACAGCTGGACCACTAAGACCTCCTGTACGTATACTTAATTTATGGCAACGGTGTTCTATATCTATAGCCATACCCATTAAAGTATTTATTAGAGAAACAGCATCTGCGCCTTCACTCTCACAAGCAGAAGCTATACTTGCTATATCTGTAACATTTGGCGAAAGTTTAACAATAAGTGTTTTAGAATATCGCTTACGTACAGCCCTAACAACTTCTGCTGCACCACTACAAGTTACCCCAAACGCCATTCCACCATCATGAACATTGGGACAAGAAATATTTAGCTCTATTGCTGGTATTGCAACTAAAGAATCTATTATTTCTGCAACGTCTGCATAGTTATCAGGAGAATTTCCACTAACATTAACTATAATATTAGTAGATATATCTTTTATCTTTGGATATATATTATTAATAAAATAATTAATTCCTTTATTTTGAAGTCCTACACAGTTAAGCATCCCCATTGGAGTCTCTACCATACGCGGATAAGGATTACCTTCGCGCGGAGCAAGAGTTGTACCTTTTACTATAATACCACCAAGTTCATTCAATGGTATAAAATCTTCAAACTCTATTCCATAACCAAAAGTTCCACTTGCTGTCATTACAGGATTATTAAGCTGCAAAGAGCCTATATTGACTTTTAAATCTGCCATAAGTATATAGAAATTAAGATTGTATATAGTTTTACCATAGTAACTGGTTCATATTAAATACTGGTCCATCTGAACACACACATATATTACCATCTATTGTTTTTTCAACACAGCATAAACAAGCACCAAGTCCACAAGCCATATTATTCTCTAAAGACACCTCACAATTAGTATCCACCTTACGTGCATACTTAACAACAGCTTTCATCATAGGCTTTGGTCCACAAGTGTATATTGTATCAAACTTTTTAGTAGATAGCAAAGAATGGCTTGTTACAAAACCCTTTTCGCCATAGCTTCCATCTTCTGTTGTAGTATACACTTTACCATACTTACTAAATTCATCTAAAAGTAAAATATCTGTAACAGTTTTAGCACCTAATAAATAAGTAACATTAGCACCTCTTTCTTTTGCTACTTTGCCAAAATACAAAAGAGGAGCAACTCCTACTCCTCCACCTACTAATAATATATCTGCTTTTTGAACAGTTGGAATAGTAAATCCATTACCTAAAGGAAGCACACAATTTAAGAAATCGCCTTGACTAAGTTTTCCAAGTTGACGTGTACCATCGCCTATCATAGAGACTAAAATCCATAACTCATTATTATCTCTATCAACAAAATTAATAGATATTGGTCGGCGTAAGAATGTTGCAGGAGAATTTTCTACCTTTACTTCAACAAACTGTCCGGGGAGCATTTTAGGAAGGGATGTTTTATCTGTAAGACGTAACAAAATATTACGTTCATTCAACTGTTTAATCTCCTTTACTTGAAGGTCAAGAATATATTTTTTAGTTTTCATAATGTTATTGTTATTATTAGATTAACCCCATTTCTTTAGCTTTGGTTTCAAGTAGTTGCAACAGAGGTTCACGTTCGTTTGGCACTGTATTATCTAATACAGCATCCTTCAACATTTTTTTTAGCAGACCTACTTCACGACAAGGTTTAAGATTAAACTTTTTCATTATCTCGTTACCATCAATACATGGTTGAAAAAGTCGTCTACTATCACTCTCGCATAATTCTTTTAACTTAGTACGTACTATACGAAAGTTTTCCAAAAAACGTTTTTTCTTTACAGCATTCTTACTTGTAATATCTGCTTCGCATAAAGTTATAAGATCGTCAATATCTTCACCTGCATCATTAAGCAACCTCCGTACAGCAGAATCCGTTACTATATCATCAGCAATTGCAATAGGTCGCATATGCAAATCTACAAGTTTCCGTACATATTTCATCTTACTATCCATAGGAAGTTTAAGACGTCTAAAAATAGTTGGAACCATTTTTGCACCTATTATATTATGATTATGAAATGTCCAACCTATCAAAGGATCCCACCGTTTACTACGTGGTTTACCTATATCATGTAGCAAAGCCGCCCAACGCAACCAAATATTATCAGTTTTAAGAGATATATTATCAACTACTTCTAATGTATGGAAGAAATTATTTTTATGACCTTTTCCATTACGTACTTCTACAACATCCATATCTGTAAGTTCTGGCAAAATTAAGTGTAATAGTCCTGAACGATATAAATCCACAAAGCCTTTACTTGGAATAGGTGTCTCCATTATTTTATTAAGCTCTGAAGATATCCTCTCTCCACTTATTATATTTATTCGCTCTGCATTACGCTCAAGAGCCTCAAACGTTTCTTCTTCTATATAAAAGTTAAGTTGAGCAGCAAAACGTATACAACGTAACATACGTAAAGGATCATCTGAGAAAGTAATATCGGGGTCAAGAGGAGTACATATTATTTTATCCCAAAGATCATCTACACCACCAAAGGGATCTATTAACTCTCCAAAACGTTTAGAATTTAAACAAACAGCTAAAGCATTTATTGTAAAATCCCTACGATTCTGATCATCGTGTAGTGTACCATCTTCCACTATAGGCTTACGACTATCATGTCTATAACTTTCCTTACGAGCTCCAACAAATTCTATTTCAAGCCCTTTAAATTTAACTTGTGCTGTACCAAAATTATGAAAAACTGAAATATTTGCCTTACGACCTAAAAGATTTCTAAGTTCGTTGGCAACTTTTATTCCACTACCAACAACAACTATATCAATATCGTTAGATGAACGTTCAAGAAATAAGTCTCTAACGTATCCTCCAACTACATAACATTCCAAATTAAATTTATCAGCTACTTGAGATATTAAGTGAAATATATCTTTGTCTAATAATTTTGCCAAATCGGCATTAGAAAGATCTCGCATCTATAGTGTATTATTTTTAACTTGCAAAGTTAAAACTTTATTTATAAATAATACTTACTTAAAACTTAGTATTAAAATATTTTACAAGTTATATAGATTTAAAAAGAGAAATATATTATATAATAATATGAAAAGTATTAATTTTGCATGCAATTATTTATGAAAATGAATATAATTGCATAATGAAAGCATTAAAAGCCAGAATCCTTAAAGATGGAAAATGTTTTGAAGGTGGTATACTTAAAGTTGATAAATTCATAAACCACCAACTTGACCCAAATCTAATGAAGCAAATAGCAGTAGAACTTATAAGACGTTATGCTTCAACAGAAATAAACAAAATATTAACAGTAGAAGCAAGTGGTATTGCACCTGCAATAATGATGGGATTCCTTCTTGACCTCCCAGTTGTATTTGCTAAAAAGAAAGTACCCTCTACTATGACTAATATGCTTTCAGCTCCTGTCTTTTCATTTACAAAACAACGTAAGTACCACATTTGTATATCAAAAGAATATCTAACTCCCAAAGATAAAGTATTATTTGTTGATGATTTTTTAGCTTATGGTAATGCTGCCAAAGGTATAATTGACCTTTGTAAACAAGCTGGAGCCGAACTCGTTGGCATGGGATTTATAATAGAAAAAGCTTTTCAACATGGTCGTAATAGTATAGAATTAGCAGGAGTAAGATGTGAAAGCTTAGCTATTATCGACTCTTTAGACAATTGTGAAATAAAAATAAGAGAATAAAAAATGCCACAAGGAAAATATAACTTAGGTTTTATATCTGATTCACAAATTTATGAACATATAAAAAAGACAGTTCTACAGTATAAAACAATTATAAATTTAGAAGAGTTTAATAAAAATCTAATCGATCCTATAAAACTTACTTTTGATGCAAAAGTTTATGGAAAGACATTTGAATAAATTATAGAATCAGAATGTATCAGACAAATAGATAAAGCTAATACTAACCATATTGGATATTTTTACCAAAATTTGTTTAATTATGCAGGGAATGGCTGGTATGTACCAACAAAAGGGTTTGATGTAGTTAATGAAAAAAAGCTACTTTATAAAAGAAGGTGGAAAAACAGGAATAGCAAGAAGATTATCATTAGATGAGCCTTCATTAACTCTTACTTGTGCTCCAGCTATGAAACAAACAGAGAGATGTCATCCAACAGAAACAAGACCGTTAACAGTAAGAGAATATGCAAGAATACAAACCTTCCCAGATGATTGGCAGTTTTGTGGAAATATGACAGCACAATATAAACAAATAGGTAATGCTGTACCTGTAAATCTTGCTGCTGCTGTTGGTCGCTCGCTTATAAGACTATTTAACGATATTGAGACCTTATAACTATTAAGAATATACATTGTTTTTCATCTTTTTTAGGTATTGCAATTAAAACATTAAAACTATAATTTTGCATCATATTTTTAAAAATATTAATTATATACTATTTTGATATATTTTAATCGCAATAAAATACGACTAATTATATTCTTATTTATATTAAAAATCAACTATTTAATAGCGGGGAGTATAAAAGGTAACACTATTGAAAAAAACTCAAAAACTATACTTTCTCTATCCAGTATCAGCATAGAAGACAGTAAAGGTAAAATATGGCACACAACATCAAACACTAATGGGCTCTTTAATATTGAAAAAATACCTAATGGTAGGTATTGTATAAAAGTTAGCCATATTGGATATAAAACTCTTTGTACAAATATAACAGTAAATGGAACAACTACAATTACATTAATATTAACTCCAGATTACAAATCAATTAAAGAGGTTGAAGTAAATGCTCATCAAGGGGAATCAATAACATCTTCTTCTGTAATAAATAAACAAGCAATGAACCATTTACAGCCATCAAGTTTTACAGATCTACTATCACTATTACCTGGTGGAAAAAAAGATATTCCCTCACTTACATCTGCAAACTCAATATTTCTACGTCAAGCAGGTACAGGAGGAGCCAACTATAATATATCTGCGTTAGGTACACTATTCGTTACAGATGGAGTACCTATAAACTCAAACTCTAATCTTCAAGAGATAAAACAAGCCTCAACTTCTCTATATGGTGACCCTGATGCAGGTAGAAACCACGTAACAACAGGAATAGATATGAGATCTATACCTACAGATAACATTGAAAGTGTAGAAATAATAAGAGGAATTGCACCTGTAGAATATGGAGACTTAACAAGTGGAGTTGTACTAATTAAACGCCAACTCTCACCTACTCCTCTTGAATTACGGGCAAAGGCAGACGAATACAGTAAACTGCTTTATATTGGAAAAGGTATAAAATGGAAACAGTTAACAACAAACTTAAATATTGACTATCTTGATGCTAAATCTAATCCGTGCACACCACTAACAAACTACACCCGATTCACTATATCTCTAAGATTGCAAGATTTAATAAATATCGGTAAGAATTATTCACTACGTTGGAAAATGAACACTGATTACGGGGGCTCATTTGATTCTGAAAAATATGACAAGGAGGTCTTAAAATATAAAGATGATAGTTATTCAAGTAAATATAATAGATTCAGTATTTCTAATGAAGTAAGACTATTACCTAACAAACAAAGCATATTTAAAGAACTTGCATTTAATTTTTTAATTGCATACGAAAATAACAGTATTGAAGAATCAAGATTAATTTCATTGTCAAGAGATATTGCTGTTTCAACAACATTAAAAGAAGGAGAACACGATGGCACTTACTTACCTTATAATTATATAGCTAATGTAAAGGTTGAAGGTAAGCCGTTAAACATATACAGTAAATTTAAATGGAAATTTTTAATAACAGATAAAAAAAGAATACGACAAGAGGTTAATACTGGAATAGAATGGAAATTCGATAAAAACTATGGAAAAGGACAAATATATAATCCGTCACGCCCAATAAATCCAAATACTACCTATAGACCAAGAATATATAAGGATATACCTGCGTTTAATTTACTAAGCATTTACGCTCAAGATAATATAAAGCTACATTATAGAGCTAATACTATTACAGCTAACATAGGACTAAGAGCTGAGAAAATGCTAAACCTCCCAAAAGATTTTATAATGAGCAAAACTATATATCTTGACCCACGTATAAATATACAATGGCTATTTCCTAAAATAATAATAAATAATAGTCCTCTATCTTTTAGCTTAAATGCAGGAATAGGACGTATGTCTAAATTTCCAACTCTACAATATATATATCCAGATAAAATATATAAGGATATAATAGAACTAAACTACTACGATATTAATCCAAAATTCAGCAGACTACACGTATTCACATACGTAATAGACCCTACAAATAAAAAAATAACACCAGCACAAAATAATAAATGGGAACTAAGAACTGGAGCTTCATATAAGGGCAATGCTATGTCTATCACGTATTTTCAAGAAAACCTACAAAATGGATTTCGTAACTCTTCAACTGTACGGCCTTTTAGCTTTAAAGATTATAACGAACAAAACATAAACAGAAAGGAACTAAATGATAAACCTGACTTAACAAAAATAGAGTATCAACAAAAAACTATATTAGACTTATATAATATAAAAACTAATGGCAGCAAACTAATTAAAAAAGGATGGGAATGGGAATTTATAACTAAAAGATTTAAACATATTAATACTCGCTTCACTATAATGGGAGCTTATTTCAAAACAGAATACTCTAACAGTCTACCCATGTTCCTTAAAAATACATCTGTTGTAATAGATGGAAAACCTGTTAACGAACAAGTAATAGGATATTATGAAAATAAAATAGGGTCAATACAAGAAGAACTTTCTACATCTATAATGGCTGATACATACATGCCACGAATAGGGTTAGCCTTTTCTATATCTATAGAATCTACACTTTTTACAGCCTACAGACCTATCAGAGTAAATGGTACACCTAAAGCCTATATGTCGATAGATGGAAAAATACATCCGTTCACTAAAGAATGCGAAAATGATAAATTGTTACAATGGTTAGTAAATCACTATAACGAAAATGAATGGAAAAAACAAATTACACCATATTACATCTTTCTTAACTTAAAGGCAAGTAAAGACTTTGGTAAATGGTTAAAAGTTTCTCTATTTATTGACAGACTTATAGATTATATGCCTGACTATAAAACAAACACAGGACTAATAGTGAGAAGAAATGCAAAACCATACTTTGGTATGGAAATAAAATTAAAACTATAAATATATATAATATGAAAAATTATAGCAAACTGATATTTACTTTAATGTCTATTTTAGTACTATACTCGTGCCATATAGACACAGATTATATAGATAATAAGACGGAAAACTACCTCAACATCAATATTATGATGCCTAAAGAGAAGATGAATGCTAAAATAAATTCATTGAAACTAACTTTAAAGGAAATAAATACAGGTAAAACTATTGTAGAGCAACTTAACAATAAAAACTTTAAAATTAAACTTCCTGTAGGATTATATAAAGTTGAAGCTATTGGAGACATTACGTATAAATCTACTAATGGAATAATAAAAAAAGCAAATGTTTATGGAATTATAGAAAGCATAACTATTTCTAATAAAGAGGTTTCAGAATTTATGTATCTGCACATAACTAATGAAATAGAACAAAAACCTAAAGACTATAAGTATAAAGGCTTTGTATTAGCTGAAATATTCTGCGCTGGAACAAGTAATAATATGGGAGGATACTATTATGCAGATAAATACTTTAGAATATACAATAACACTAATCATACCCTATATGCCGATTCAATTGCTATAACAGAATCAGCCTTCTTAACAGTACAAAAAGAAGACTACAAACCAAATATTATGGATACTGACTTTACAGTAGACGCTATATATATGATACCCGGAAGAGGACACGATGTTGCTGTAAAACCAGGAGAAAGTCTGCTCTTAGTAGACAATGCTATAAATCACACCAAAGCTAATCCAAACTCTTGGGATGAGACTAAAGCTGACTTTGAGTGGTATGATGAATCTACTAACCCACAGTTTACAGATGTTGATAATCCTAATGTACCAAATCTAAACAGAATTTTCTCTAAAACGGCTACAGTATGGAGCCCACACACACAAGGATTTAAATCATATGCTATTATAAAAATGAAAGAAGATAAAGATAATTTTCTAAAAGACCATATATATAACTATAATTACCATATTGTAGGACTTACTGGTGAAGCTGATATGAACGGTACTTCGTTCAAAATACCTAACAGTTGGGTAATAGATGCTGTTAACATGAGTGCTCCTAAAATGTTCCAATGGATTGTTACATCTCCTATTCTTGATAGAGGCTATACATATAGTTCGCTCTTCGGATGGGACGATTCAAGATTTAATAAATCGGTTAGAAGAAAAGTAGCAAAACGAATTGGACAAAGGGCTATATTAGTTGATACTAACAACTCAACTAACGATTTTGAACCACGAACAAAAGCAAACCCTTACTATAAGTTTTAAAATTTATAGCTGTTTATAAAATATATTGCCATAATTATAAATGTGGAATTATAGTAAAAACGTTAGCTCAATACTTATCTTACTTTTATCATCTTTATCTATAAAAGGTAACGATAACATTACTGACTCCTTAAGATGCAGGACTATAAAACTACAGCAACAAGCTGCTTGGAGTAATCCTGCATCTAAAACGCTTT
The DNA here is from genome assembly GCA_946998295.1 of uncultured Prevotella sp. Taxonomy (GTDB): domain Bacteria; phylum Bacteroidota; class Bacteroidia; order Bacteroidales; family Bacteroidaceae; genus Prevotella. The sequence continues at coordinate 8,257 of CAMPYS010000002.1, read as the reverse complement.
GTATTATGCCGTATCACTCTACTATTAAAATTAAATTCTTAACAGCTCCTAAAGCATTTCATAAAATACCACAACTTGGAAATGGAGAAAATTATATACATTTCTCTGCTAATACTTTTCAACAAATAAGCAAAAAAGATGTGATATGGGGAAAGGCTGAATATAAAAATGGCAAAAAGTTAAATGTTATCTGGAATGAAACATCAGACTTTCTAAAACTCTTTCCATACGTTATGGCAGATGACAGAGGTGGAGATATGAAATACGAACAATATGAACTATATGGAGGATATGCCATTAAACATAAAAAATCGTATATAGGAGCAGAGCTCGGTTACCACGCACTTTCTGAATATAGAGACTTTGACCCTCGTCCAAATAATAACTCTGCAGAACTAAAATGCAATATTGGCTATGGATATAATCTAAATAAAAATTATGCACTTATGGGGTCTTTCACATTAGGAAGATACAAACAAACTAACACACTTATATATCTAAATGAACTCGGAGCAGGGATTGAATATCATATAACAGGATTGAATAATGATTTTATACGGTTCTCTGGTACAAGTAACAACTGTTTCTTTAAAGGAAATTCTTTAGGAACATCTATAGGCTTAGTTCCTATAAACGGAAAAGGATTTTCTATAAACTTGGGATATAACACAGAATGGATAAAAAAGGTTCTAACCAACTTAAACAGATTACCTATAAATTCACTTAAAAATAAGTTAATCAGTTCAGAGGCTGTATATTATGGACATAACAAAGGAATAAAACTTTATTTCTTACATCACAGACGAATAGGCAAAGACAATATTTTTGGAGAACCTACAGGAAACCTTTATAAACAAATAGGTAGCATAAAACAATTCTCAAGTACATACACAAAGTTATTAATAACTGGAATTTACAAAACTAACATTAAAAAAAATTGGTACATTGAAACCGAACCTTCTATAGGTTTTACTGCTTTGGAAAACAAACATAATAGCTCTAAAAATATGATAAATGCAAATAGCATAATATTTGGAATACTATTTAATTCAAATTTAAAAACAAAAAAAGGAAATCTTTATACCACTTTTTCTATACAAGAGCGAAAATGTACCAAACATAATATGTATATAAATAAGTTAAACTACAACGAACATATAAAACTAAAGCCAATATCATACATGGAAACTATATATAATTATCTTAGTAATAATGAACAGAGCTTAAATATTAAAATAGGGTATGACTTTAAAATACTTAATAATAAAATAATTTCTATGGACATAAACTTTAAACATAATATGTATTCTAAAAAATTTACATCAAATTGCTATTGGACTGAACTATATATAACTATCTAAAATTATAAAATTATGATAAGAAAAAAAATTAATATTCTTGTAATGATGCTTTTAGCATTTAGTTACATATCTGCACAAGAAACATATAAGTTTTCTGGGGGAAGCGGAACAAAACAAGACCCATATCAAATAAGTTCTATAAAGGACTTAAATGAGTTAAACAAAATGACAAATGATGACACTGGCAACACAAGTAAAACAGACGGTAAATACTACCTACTAACTAATGATATCAAAGAGCCTTTTACAGGAATGATAGGTACTGAAGCTAACTTCAATGGAAACTTTGATGGTGGCAACCACTGTATTAACTTATCTATCAACAGAACATGGGATAAATATCCAAGTGGGCTATTTGGTACAGCAACAAGAGGAAGCATTAAAAACCTGTCTGTTGAAGGGTCTGTAAATATTATGTGTGGAGCTGCAATAGTAGGTAACCCTAGCGGTGGAGAAATATTAGAAAACTTAGTAAACTTTGCTAATGTTACAGCTAAAAGCACGTCACAGCTTGCTGGTGTAGGTGGGGTTATTGGTAACATTGTGTCCAGAGCATCTGACAATGTTGGTGTTACTGTAAAAAACTGTGCTAACTATGGCACCATTACTTGTTATGGTGGAGCTGTTGGTGGAGTAATAGGCTATAGTGGGCAACAAATTGGCAACACTATAGAAAACATAGCTAACTACGGGCATATTGTAGGAAAAGCTTCATACGGAGAATGGGGAAAAGAAATAAGAGTAGCAGGAGTAATAGGTAATCCTTTATATAAAGACAAAGTAGATAAAATTTTAAACTTTGGAACAACTGCCGATTTATCTATAGTTGGTGTTATTGGAAATAGTAACCCTACTACAATTAATAACATATTTTACGATTGTCAATTGTGCCCAAGTAACAACGGAATAGAAACACAAAAACTAACAACTACCAAAGCAATAGGCTTAACAATGAAAGATATTTTATCTGAATCAAATTGGCTATTGGAAGATGGTATGTATCCACGTCCACGAATGAATGGAATAGAAAAAAGCCAAAGAGCTATTCTCTTTGCTACACCTATATTACTTGCAGAGGGAGATGATATAAAAAACATAACAACAGACTTCAAGGTTACTATAAAAAACAATGTTACTTGGACATGTAAAAATAAAAAAGTAAATATAAACTCACAAGGAGAGGTAAAATTACTTAAAGAGGGAGAAGAAACTCTAATTGCTACTCTCGGAAACTATAAACGAGAAATTGTTATTAACATTAAAAAAGTAAATGGAATAAATAATATTGAAAATAACAAAAATATAAAACAAGATGTATGGTATAACCTTAATGGTGTAAGGATACAAAAGCCAAATAATAAAGGTATATACATACATAATGGACAAAAAACAATAGTAAAATAATTCTTTTTAATTCATTTAATAATAAACTTAAAAAACAAAACAAAATGAAAATTAAATCATTATTCTTGGGCTTACTACTTACATCTGCTGCAGTAGTAAATGCTCAAACTCTAAATTTAGGTAAATTTGAAAACTACAGTGACCAAGATGGAAACTACTACGCTGTTTATAATTTCAATGTATGGGAACAAGCTCCTATTAGTTTTGCATACGAGCATAGTGGAAGCCAAATAATATACGAGAAAGAGGGGCTGAAACCTATGGCAGGAAAAAACATAACTAAAATAACATTTGCCGCTACTTCGCAAAGTATGTATCAAAAAGAATCACGTAAAGTAAAAATATATATAGCAGAAACTAACGGTAATACATTCCATAAACAAGATACAAAGAAATACTATTATGATGCACATATGTCACCATTAGTATGCGAAACAGAAAAGACATACGACTACAGCTACACTGATAATGGTACATTCTTTATGGATTTCAAACTTGATAAACCTTTCTACTATTCTGGTGAAAATAATATCATATTAACTTTTATTGCAGAAGGTAAAGAGGTTAACCCTGGTATTGATGGAATAAATTATCACATAGACCATCAAAGAAAAGCTAATGCACTTAACTTTAGTAGCCAATCTAAGGGTAAAGGATTTGAATATACATTAAATTCTACACTTGATGATAAAACAAGTGAAGGTACAACTATAACATACGCTCCAGCTATACAATTTGAGTACACTGATGGTAAGCCTAACGAAAAATTCTATATAGGACACTCTACTAAAGTACCTGAAAACTTCAAAGTAAATAAACTAAAAGCATATATAGCTTATTTAGATGGAGATATAATTAGATACCAAGAGGTTGAATCTGCTCAAGCAAATACAGCTGTAATACTTGAGACTGAGGTAAATCCTGCATTTGAATATTCTACAGACGCAAAAAGTTATACAAACAACGAGCTTAAAGCATCTGATGGAACTGTTGTAAGTGATGGTAATGTATGGATTTTCAAAACTGGTGATAAGGGTACTGGATTCTATAAACAAGATAATGGCACAAAGATAGAAAACGGAGTTATATATATAAAGGGTAAACTTAATGGTGATTTTATTGCCTTCTCTTTAAAAGAAACACCTTCAGGTATACATTGCATAAAAAATGTTGAGGCAGAAACTAATAATACACCTGTATACAACCTCTCTGGACAAAGGGTAAATAACAACTATAAAGGTATTGTTATTAAAAACGGTAAGAAATATTTAAATAAATAATTGTTGCTATAAGGAAAAAGTTTTACACGTTTAAGATTAAGAGCTGACTTCCAAGTTAGGAGGTCAGCTCTTTCTGCTATTTAAATAGCTATATGTAACATTAAACTCTAAAATTGCTGCTTAATAAAAGGCATTAGTAAATTTAGTAAGATTAAAACATATTACGCTCTAAAATATTCTAAGTCGGCAATATTAAAAGATTTAATATAAGAATATGTACCATTAACCTCCTCCTCTACTAATCTTACAAAGACATTAGCAGAGTTACTAAATAAATCAGGTGAAATACTTGCATCACGTATTAAAAGCAAAGACTCGATAAGTCCTGCAGTAATATTATAAAGTCTACGTGCTAAAAAGTCCTGAGCTTCTTGATTATCTATAGCTTTAACTGTAGCTATACAATCCTCATACATATTAACAAGCGTCTTTACACGTTTTGTCAAGTCTGACATTGATTTATCAATATTATTTTCTAATAATTCCTTTATAATATTAAGATACGTACCATTCATAATATACCGTGCAGCTGCTACAACCTGCAACTGTGTTGTACCTTCATATATAGAAAAGATACGAGCATCACGAAATAGGCGTTGACACTTATACGCCATTATATACCCAGAGCCACCATGTACTGAAAGTCCATCATAAGCATTTTGGTTAGCATATTCTGAGTTCATTCCTTTTGCTAAAGGTGTTAAAGCATCAGCTAACTTTTTGTAAGACTTCATTTCTTTACGTTCGTCAGCTGTCAATTTCCTATCACGTGCTATATCTTCAAGCGATTTATAAATATCTACATAACAAGCTGTTTGATAAAGCAAAGAACGACCAGCATCAAGTTTAGCTTTCATACGAGATAACATATCATACACAGCAGGAAATGTTATAATTTTCTTTCCAAATTGGCTTCTCTCTTTAGCATAGCTCAAAGCTTCTCGGTAAGCTTCTTGAGATATTCCCACACTTTGAGCAGCTATACCAAGCCGAGCACCGTTCATTAGTGCCATTACATACTTAATAAGTCCAAAACATGTGTTACCGCATAGCTCTGCTTTAGCATTTTTATAAACAAGTTCGCAAGTAGGAGAACCGTGAATACCTAATTTACGTTCTATATGTCTGACATCAACTCCACCGTTACGTTTATCGTATATAAACATTGATAGTCCGCGTCCATCATGTGTCCCCTCTTCGGAACGTGCCAAGACCAAATGGATATCAGAGTCGCCATTTGTTATAAACCGTTTAACACCATTTAGTCGCCAACACTTTTCTGCCTCATCATAAGTTGCTTTTAACATTACACGTTGCAAATCGGATCCTGCATCAGGCTCTGTTAAGTCCATGGACATTGTTTCACCGTTACAAATACGTGGTATATACTTTGCGCGCTGTTCTTCGTTACCAAACTCATAAAGTGTATCGATACAAGATTGAAGAGACCAAATGTTTTGAAATCCGCCATCAGCAGCTGATATAATCTCTGACATCATAGAGAATATTACGTTGGGAATATTAAGACCTCCATATCGTCTTGGCATACTTATGCCCCATAGTCCTGCTTTACGAGTAGCGTCAAGATTTGAATATGTGCTACTTGCATATTTCATTCTATTATCTACCAAATGTGGGCCTTCTTCATCAACAGAAGCTGAATTGGGCTCAATAACATTAGCTGCTATATCGCCTGTTATTGTTAATATTTTATCATAATTAGCTAAAGCATCTTCCAAGTTTACAGGTGCATCAGGGTAATTGTCTTTATCGGTATAATTGTGTTCTTTCAACTCTACTACTCGCTTCATAAGTGGGTGAGACAGGTAGAAAGATATTTCAGGTTGATCGTTATAATAATTTGCCATTGTAATCAGTGTTTTTATTTACTATTCTTCTTATAGTATTTAATTAACTTAGGAACAACATCCTCTACTGTTCCTGTGATAATATAATCTGCTATTTGGTTTATAGGTGCGTTAGCATCTGTGTTAATAGAAATTATAATGCCAGAGTCTTGCATTCCGGAGATATGCTGTATCTGTCCTGATATTCCACAGGCTATATATACTTTAGGTCTAACGCTTAGCCCTGTTTGACCTATTTGTCTGTCTGCATCAACCCATCCTGCATCAACAGCTGCACGTGAAGCACCCACTTCGGCGTGAAGTTCTTTTGCTAATGTAAATAAAAGTTCAAAATTATCTTTTGACCCTACTCCATAACCTCCTGCAACTACTATGTTTGCACCTTTTAAATTGTGTTTAGATGGTTGTATGTGGCGTTCTATCACTTTTACTGCATAAGATGTACTATCTACATAGTTGTTTGCATCTAAATATGTTACCTCGCCCTTTGCCTTACCGTTGTATATCTCTTTACGCATAACACCAGAGCGTACTGTTGCCATTTGAGGACGATTCTCGGGGTTTACTATTGTTGCTACTATATTTCCACCAAAAGCAGGACGTATCTGATAAAGTATATTTTTATAGGTCTTACCTGCTTTTCTATCTTCATAATCACCTATTTCAAGCTCAGTACAGTCGGCGGTTAAACCTGAAGTTAGTGAAGACGATACACGAGGACCTAAGTCGCGTCCTATAACTGTTGCACCCATCAACACTATTTGTGGCTCTTCTTGTTTAAAAAGATTTACAAGAATATCGGTATGTGGAGCAGATGTATAAGGGTATAATGTTGGACTATCAAAAACAAAAAGTTTATCAACACCATAAGGTAATATCTGCGCTTCTACTTTGTCTCTTATACCAAAGCCTGCAACAACAGCATGAAGTTCTACACCTAATTTATTTGCCAATTTACGACCTTTGGTTAGTAACTCTTGGCTTACTGCTCTTACTGTTGTGTCTTCTACTTCACAATATACAAAAACGTTATTTTTCATAGTATTATCCTATTATATTTTTATCTAACAAGTCTTTTAACAATGAGTCTATATCTTCATCACTACTACTTATAGTTGTAGAATCTTTTGTTTGGAAAACTATGTTTTTAACTGCTTTTACTTTTGTTGGCGAGCCTGACAAGCCGCATTGTGCTTCATCGCCACCTATATCTTCTACAGACCATTGGTTTAATGTTAGGTAAGGACGGGTGTCATAAAGCTCGCTTTTCCAACTTGGTTCGTCTTTAGAACGTTCTAAAGGACATGTTGCATACTTATATTTCATTGTAAGGAAAGCATTTGCAGGACGCACTGCAGAGATTGAGCCACTTACTGTTACAAGCAATGGCAATGGGGCTGTTACCACCTCTACCCCACCATCTATATGGCGTTTTATTGTAGCTTCATTATTTTCTACTTTTATTATTTCCTCTGCATAAGTCACTTGATTTAGTCCTAACTTTTGAGCTACTTGAGGACCAACCTGAGCTGTATCACCATCTATTGCTTGCCTACCACAAATAACAAGATCTACATTTCCTATCTTGCGTAAAGCTGTGGCTAAAGCATAAGAGGTGGCTAAACTATCTGCACCTGCAAACTTTCTGTCGGTAAGTAACCAACCGGTATCAGCTCCGCGATAAAGGCTTTGCCTGATAATTTCGCCTGCACGAGGAGGACCCATTGTTAAAACTCCTACTGTTGTTCCCTCTATTTCATCCTTTAACTTTAATGCCTGCTCAAGGGCGGTCAAATCATCAGGATTAAATATTGCTGGCAATGCAGCACGGTTAACCGTACCTGAAGCTGTCATAGCATCTTTACCAACATTGCGAGTATCTGGTACTTGTTTTGCAAGTACAACAATTTTTAAACCCATATTTTTAATTTATTGTTTTTAGTATATTATCATACAATTGTAAGCAAAAGTAATTGTTTTTTACAATAAGAGCAAATTATTAAATAAGTTTTGCTCTTATGGTGGTGTTTTGTGCTCTGTTTTTTATCTGTTACATTGCTATGCTGTAAAATAAAAATGATATGTTTTAGTTGTAAGGGTTGTAACAAGATATATATATAATATAATCTTAATCTACTCCTCTATAGGTTTAGGAAAAGACAACAGTTTGTCTCTGTAATATTCGTATTGTTTTTTGCGTAACTCTAATTCCGTCTCTAATTCCGTCTCTAATTCCGTAAACTTGTCAAGTATCTCTACTATCTTACGTTGGACACTAAGAGGGGGAAGGGGAATGGACATTTGCTTGAGTTTGTTCATTTGTACGGAGGGGAAACTACTAACA
>CAMPYS010000001.1 GCA_946998295.1 uncultured Prevotella sp. | reverse complement strand
TGGCTTGAGAAAGTCTAGGCTTTGTGCATAAAAAAGAGGATGTGTACATTTTGACGCACCCTCATATTATGATAAAAAGTTTCCGAATTATTAGTTTATTCTGCTAATAGTTTTTCAATTTCTGCTTGTATGTGTTCTATTTTTTCAGTTGGTTCGAACCGAGATACAACTTGACCTTTTTTATTTATTAGGAATTTTGTAAAATTCCATTTTATATCAGGTTTTGATTTATAATCAGGATCTTCTTCTGATAGAATTTTATCTAATATAGGGGTAAGTTTATGACTCTCGTCCCATCCTGCAAATCCTTTTTGCTCTTTTAGAAATTTGAATAAAGGCTCTGCATCATCTCCATTTACTTTTATTTTTTTGAATTGTGGAAATTCTGTGCCAAATTGCAATTTACAGAACTCATGGATACTTTCATCTGTTCCAGGTGCTTGATTTTTAAATTGATTACATGGAAAGTCTAACACCTCAAATCCTTGTGCATGATACTTTTTATATGTTGCTTCAAGTTCATTATAAGTAGGTGTGAATCCACATTTTGTAGCTGTATTTACTATTAATAAAACTTCATTAGCATACTCTTTTAGCGATACATCATTACCTTTTCTGTCTTTGACAGTAAAATCATAGATCGTTTTCATTTTATTTATTTTTATAGATTTTATATTTGCAAATATACTAAATAAATTTTATATGTTTACAACATTATAATTTATTTATCTTAGATCTACTATTTCTGCTCCTGGTGCTTTTGATTTATTAAAGTGAAATATATTATCATTTAGTTTTGTGGTTTTTATGTTTCTTATATAGATAATTGTCCAATAATTACCATTTAATACTTTTATTATAGTAGGTTTATAAATTTTATTTGTTGATATGATAGCCTGCTTTATTTTATTTGTCTTCTTATTCGATTTTATATATACTGTATATCCTGTTTTATTATTTTTAAGCGATAGTATGTATCCAGTTTTATACAGTCCTAATAGAGCGTATGGGTTGAGATCTTGTATGTTAGCAGATTTTGCATACGATATATTAACCTCTTTAATACTTTTTACGTATGTCCATGTAGTTTTACCATCTGACCATAATGTCATTTGCGGAGTTACTATTTTTAATTTATTTCCTTTTACAAATATCGCTCCTGAGCTTCTTCCAATACCTTTACCAATTGCAGTGTATTGAGCTGTAAAGCCAACATTTTTATTTATAGTTTTAGATATTTTGTCTAAAACTATTTTTGCTTGCTGAGATGATTGTGAAAAAGCACTTAAGCATGTGAGTAATATGAGTATAAGTGTTGTAAGTCTTGATTTTAAAATCATAGTTTTTATTATATAAATTAAATTATTTATCTGTGTAAAGCGTTGAGTAGGGATGTTAAAGTTTCTTCATCACTAATAAGAACCTCACGAGGTTTTGAACCTTGAGCAGCTCCAACAATACCAGCTTTTTCCATTTGATCCATTAGCCTTCCTGCTCTATTATATCCTATGGAGAATCGGCGTTGTATCATACTAGTTGAGCCTTGTTGATTTATAACGATTGTTCTAGCAGCCTCTTCAAAAAGAGGATCAATACTTTGGGTATCTAATGTTCCAAATGTACTACTTTCATCATCTGAAGCAGGTTCTGGTATTTCTAAAGGAGATACAGGACCTGGTTGATTAGAAATGAAATTTGTAATATTTTCTACTTCTGGTGTATCTACAAATGCACACTGTACGCGTATTGGCTCTCCACCATTTAAATAAAGCATATCGCCTCGTCCTACAAGTTGTTGAGCACCTGATCTATCAATAATAGTACGTGAATCTATCATTGCACCCACCCTAAAGGCTATTCTACCAGGAAAGTTTGCTTTTATGTTTCCTGTTATTATGGATGTAGTTGGTCGTTGTGTAGCAATTACCATGTGTATACCAACGGCTCGAGCTAGCTGTGCTATACGTGCAATAGGCATTTCTATTTCTTTACCTGCTGTTAAGATTAAGTCTCCAAATTCATCAATTACAACTACAATGTATGGCATAAATTCATGTCCATCTGTAGGATTTAGTAAGTGATTAAGATATTTCTTATTATATTCTTTTATATTTCTTGCTCCTGCAGTTTTAAGGAGATCATAGCGTTTATCCATTAAAGTGCATAGACCTTTTAGAGTTTTTACTACTTTTTGTACATCTGTTATTATAGGCTCATCTTCATTCTCTTGTATTGCTGCCATAAAAGGTTTTGCTATAGGAGAATAGACACTAAATTCAACTTTTTTCGGATCAACTAAAACTATTTTTAAGTCATTAGGGTGTTTCTTATATAGTAGTGAAGTTAATATAGCATTTAATCCTACAGACTTACCTTGTCCTGTTGCCCCTGCTACAAGCAAATGTGGAATTTTTGCTAAGTCTACCATAAAAACATCATTTGTTATAGTTTTTCCTAATGCAATTGGCAATTCCATTGTAGAATTTTGGAATTTTTTAGAATTTAAAATTGAATATATTGATACTATTGAAGGCTTGGCATTCGGAACTTCTATACCTATTGTACCTTTACCAGGCATAGGAGCTATGATACGTATACCAATAGCAGCTAAACTTAATGCTATATCATCTTCAAGGTTTTTGATCTTTGAAATTCTAATACCTTGAGCAGGGGCTATTTCATATAATGTGATAGTAGGACCTACAGTAGCTCTAATACTTTTTATTTGAACTCCAAAATCGTTCAAAACTTCGATAATACGATTTTTATTAGCTTCTAACTCTTTTTGATCTACATAATTAATGTGTTTATCAGAGTCATATTCTTTTAAGAGATTTAGAGTTGGGTATTTCCAATTTACAAAAGGTTCATGTGGATTAATTGTTGTACTAAGTTTATTCTCATTTTCTAAAATTTTTCCACTAGCTTTTTCTTCTTCATGAGGTCTATCTATGGTCAGACTTATTTCCTTATCTTCTTTTTTATATTTGGGATTTAAGTAAATATCATTAGAAGATATTTCTTCTAATTCTGATTTGTCATTGTTTGGTAGTAATTCAGTGTTTTGAATTACTATATTTTTTTCAGTATTATCATTCTTGTTATCAATATTGTTTACTGCTGCAGATGTTGATGGATGATTTACAACGGTAAACTTAACTTTATCCCGAATATAGCCAATAGGATTTAATAATTTGCGTATTACAATAATTGTTTCAGATGTAATATAAGTTAGATAAGCAACTAATATTAAGACTAATAAAGTAATTAATCCCGGAGAGCCTATCACTCCCTCTATCAATTCAACCATATAATCTCCATGATCTCCACCAGGACTGAAACAATTATTGCCCATTATTGACGATAGAGTTTTGGAGAGGGTAATAGATAACCAAAGCATAGCAATAGCAGACCCTAAAAACCATTTCCATAGGTTAGTTTTGTGATATGCTTTAATTAATTTAATACCGCATATAAAAATAAAGATTGGAATTATGAATGATGCATAACCAAAGCAACGAGCTATAAGAAAATATGATATTAATGCTCCTATTGAGCCACAACTATTTTGAAAATTTCTTTTTGTATCTAATATTTGCCCTGAAATTTTATAGAGTACTAAACTTTGATCGGCATTCCCTGTTGACATATAGCTACAAAAAGCAATAAAAATATATAGAGAAATACAGATTATTAAAAAGCCAAATATAAATTGTGTCGTATCATTTGCTATATATTTAAAACCACGTAAGTTGCTAAGGCTTTTATCTTTGGTAACCTTTTTGTTTTTTGCCATTAATCAATTATTTATTTATATGCAAAAGTAACAAATTTTGTAGATAACAGAATATAATTCCGTAAGATTTTATAATTTTGCAACTCGAAATATCTATATAAAATGGTAACTAAATTATATAGGAAGATAGATAAAAAAATTATTTCAACATTGCCAAGAGTACTTTTCTCTGGTCGTATAATTGTAATAGATAATGAAAAAGATGTAGATAAAGCAGTGAAATACTTATTATCATCTAAGATAATAGGTATTGATACAGAAACACGTCCTTCATTCCGTAAAGGAGTTTATCATAAAGTTGCACTTCTTCAGGCAAGTACACATTCTGTTTGCTTCCTTTTTAGACTTAATGTTATGGGCTTTCCAACTTCTTTGTTAAGACTTGTTGAAGATATGAGTGTAATAAAAGTAGGAATATCATTGCATGATGATTTAATGATGATAGGAAAGAGAACTAAATTTAAAAAAGGAAATTTTATTGATTTACAAGATTTAATTAAAAATTTTGGAATAGAGGATATGAGCTTGCAAAAGTTGTATGCAAATCTTTTTCATGAGCGAATTGTAAAACGTGAACAACTTTCAAATTGGGAAGCTATAGAATTGTCAGAACGTCAAAAATTATATGCTGCTACTGATGCGTGGGCATGTATAAAGATTTATGAGAAAATGATGCAATTATCCAAGGATAAAAATTATGAATTAATTACCTTACCTAATTCTGAAGTAAAAGTTGAAAATAATATTCAAACTAACTAACAATAACTAATATAGAAAGTATGTGTAAATATAAAAATATATATTTAAAAAGCGGTAAAGAAGAAAGTTTGTTACGATTTCATCCTTGGATATTTTCAGGGGCTATTTCTAAAATAGAAGAAGGAATAGAAGAGGGAGATATAGTTAGAATAAATAAATTTAATGGAGATTTTATAGGGATTGGTCATTATCAAATCGGAACAATTTCTGTTCGTATACTTTCATTTTTAGATATTGTAATTGATCATTATTTTTGGGAAGAAAAATTACGTTCTGCTATTTGCGTACGTCAATCTTTAGGTATAATAAGACCAAAAGTATCTATAGGTAGTGAAAATGAAACAGTTAATGATATTTATAGACTTGTACATGGAGAGGGAGATAATTTACCAGGATTAATAATTGATGTTTATGCTAAATGTTGTGTTATACAAGCACACTCTGTTGGTATGCATATAGCAAGATTTGATATTGCTAATGCAATAAAATCAGTTATGGGGGATAAAATAGGTAGTATATATTATAAAAGCGAAACAACATTACCATTTAAAGCAAATATATGTCAAGAAAATGATTTCTTATTAGGTTATACCGAAGATAATATAGCAAAGGAAAATGGCTTAAAATTCTATATAGATTGGCTGAAAGGACAAAAAACAGGATTTTTTATTGATCAACGTGATAATAGAATGTTATTAGAAAAATATGCTAAAGGTCGAAATGTTCTTAACATGTTTTCTTATACGGGAGGTTTTTCTGTATATGCTCTAAGAGGTGGAGCTAATATGGTTCATTCGGTAGATAGCTCTGCTAAGGCTATTGAAATAACAGAACAAAATATAATACTTAATTTTCCTAATGATACTAGACATAAATCGTTTTGTACAGATGCTTTTAAATATCTTGATGGTGTTGATAAGCAATACGATCTGATAGTGTTGGATCCACCTGCTTTTGCTAAACGACGAACTGCGCTTAAAAATGGACTAAGAGGATATATTCGACTTAATTTAAAGGGATTAGAAAAAATAAAAAGTGGAGGAATATTGTTTACATTTAGTTGTTCACAAGCAGTTTCTAAGGAACAGTTTCGTCAAGCTGTTTTTACAGCAGCTATGCAAGCTGGTCGGAAAGTACGTATTTTACACCAACTTCATCAACCAGCAGATCATCCTATAAACATTTATCATCTTGAAGGAGAATATTTAAAAGGTTTAGTATTATATGTTGAATAAAATTAAAGATTTTATCCAAGCAAATAATCTGCTTTCCAAAAGTAAAAAGTATCTTGTAGGATTTTCAGGCGGAGCTGATAGCTTATCTCTTGTTATAATACTACAGGAGTTGGGGTATTACATAGAAGCTGTTCATTGTAATTTTAATTTAAGAGGCGAGGAAAGTGTAAGAGATGAAAATTTCTGCAAAGAAATATGCTCTAAATTAAATATTAAAATGCATTTAATCCATTTCAATACAAAGGAATATAGTGCTTTACATAAAGTGAGTATTGAAATGGCAGCAAGGGAACTTAGATACTCTTATTTTGAAAGATTAAGAAAATCTATTGATGCTGATGGTATATGTATAGCACATCATAAGGAGGACTCCGTTGAAACAATACTTATGAACATCATTAGAGGAACAGGTGTGAAAGGACTTATAGGTATACATCCTATCAATAATTATATTATACGTCCAATTCTTAATTGTACCCGTAGTGAGATTGAGGAGTTTTTAAGAACAAGGGGCTACAGCTATATTACCGATAGTTCTAATCTAAAGGATGATGTAATGCGAAATAAATTGCGATTAAATATTATCCCACTATTAGAAGCAATTAATCCAGCTTTCAACGATGCAGTAGTAAATATGTCCCATTATATTTCAGAAGCAAAAAAAATTATTAATTTAGTATTGGATAATGAGATAAGAGCTATTGTTACAGTTGATGAAAATGAGACTATACCACTTGGCGCATTTGGGGATGAACAAATAAAACCTAAACTTCCTAATATAAAAATAAATATTCAAAAACTCAAACTGTTTGTATCTCCCAGTTATTTATTATTTTATTTGCTTAATCCTTATGGATTTACTTCTAGTCAAATAGAGCAACTGTCTAATATAGACAGTTTATTTACAGGAAAAGTATGGAAGAGCAGTAATTATGATTTACTTGTAGATAGAAACTATTTGATAGTAAAAAGACACATAAATTTTGAAAATAAATTTATGAAAATACCTCTTATCGGAACGTATATATGCTTTAATCAATTTAGGCTGTTGCTTGAAGAGCAAACTTTTACATCATTTAAAGAAATACCAAAGGACGCATATTTTGTTGCTATAGATATGGAGCAAATAAAATTTCCATTAATATTACGAACGTATAGTAATGGAGATAGATTTGTCCCATTTGGAATGAGTGGCTCAAAATTAGTAAGCGATTTTCTTACAGATATTAAAACTGACAAGTTAACAAAAAAAAATCAACTTGTTTTAGAAGATTCAACAGGGCTTATTTTGTGGGTAGTAGGATATAGGATAAGTAATTTAGTTAGGATTAGTAAACAAACAAAATCAGTTTTGCTTTTAAAAGTAATAAAATTAGTATAAAAATATGTCATTGATAAAATCAGCAAAGGGTAAATATCCTAAAATAGGAAAAAGATGTTATATAGCAGAAAATGCCACTTTAGCAGGAGATATAGTTGTAGGCGATGATTGTTCCATATGGTTTGGTGCTGTATTACGTGCTGATGTTGATAGAATCCAAGTAGGTTCAGAGGTAAATATTCAAGATTTGGCCTGCATTCATCAATCAGGAGGTAGTCCTGTAATTATAGAAGATGGAGTAAGTATTGGACATGCAGCTGTGGTACATGGCGCTACAATATGTAAAAATGCTTTGATAGGTATGAACTCTACAGTGCTTGATAATTCTATAGTAGGTGATAATTCTATAGTAGCTGCTGGTGCTGTTGTTCTTCAAGGTACTATAATACCTCCTAACGAGATATGGGGAGGTATACCTGCAAAAAAAATAAAGCAAACTTCTGATGGACAAGCGCGTATGTTCGCTGATCACTATTTGGAAATAAAAAAATGGTATTAATAACAAGATTAAAAATATATAAAGATTAATTGATTTAGGATTGGTAATTATTAAAACTCACTTTTGTTTCTAATGATGAGTTTGTTTCCATGGAGAACACTACGAACTATTTATTGGTTATTTTAAATTAAAGAGAATTACTTACGAATAATATATATATTATGTAGGTATTCTCTTTATTTAATATTACGTATAAGTTGATTAACTTTTTTTTGTTAACACCAATTATTTTATATTAATGAAAATTTCTAACTTTGTAGAAAATTTTAATCTAAAAAAATAAGTGACTAAAGATATAGTCAAAGAAAAGGTAAGAGGAGTTCTTAGTACTTATCTTCAAACAAATAATCATCGTAAAACAAGTGAACGTTTTGCTATTTTAGATGCTGTCTATGACATGGTTGGACATTTTTCCCTTGAAGATTTAGATAAGACGTTAGAGAAACGTAATTTCAGAGTTTCAAGGGCTACTTTGTATAATACAATGAAATTATTTATTGAATTACGTCTTGTTGTTCGGCATCGATTTATAGGACGAACTAAGTATGAGGCATGTTATAACAATGATAATCATATTCATCAGATATGTACTATGTGTTGCAATGTTACAGAAATAGAGTCTGATGCTATAACTAATCTTATTAATGACATACGTTTACAAAGATTTAAGAAAGATGGTTTTACACTTTATATTTATGGAATATGTTCACGTTGCCAAATGAAGTTAGCACGCAAATGTAGCAATGTTTTGACAAATAAAAAAGGTAAGTTATAAATGGAAAAAACTAAAGTTGATGTTCTCCTAGGATTACAATGGGGAGATGAGGGTAAAGGAAAAATAGTTGATGTTCTTACTCCTAATTATGATATAGTAGCCCGGTTTCAGGGCGGTCCTAATGCTGGACACACCCTTGAGTTTGAGGGACAAAAGTATGTTTTACGTTCTATACCATCTGGAATTTTTCAAGGTGGTAAGTTGAACATAATAGGTAATGGAGTAGTTATTGCACCAGACCTTTTTATGAATGAGGCAAAGGAACTTGCAGCTTCAGGTCATCCTTTAACCGAAAGGCTTTATATTTCTAAAAAAGCGCATATTATAATGCCTACACATAGATTACTTGATAAAGCTAATGAAGCTTTAAAAGGAAAAAATATGGTAGGTACAACAGGTAAAGGAATAGGTCCAACATATACAGATAAAATAAGCAGAAATGGATTAAGAGTAGGAGACATTATAGAAAATTTTGCAGGAAAATATGAAGCTCATAAAGCAAAACACTTACAACTTTTGAATTCGTTAGGTTGGACAGATTTTACGAATTTTGAAGATATAGAGAAAACATGGTTGGAAGGTGTTGAATACATGAAACAATTTCATTTTGTCAATTCTGAAAACGAGATAAATAATTATTTAAAAAATGGTAAAACTGTGTTATGCGAAGGTGCTCAGGGGACGATGCTTGACATAGATTTTGGTTCATATCCTTTTGTTACATCATCAAATACAGTATCAGCTGGAGCATGTGTCGGATTAGGAGTAGCTCCAAATAGAATAGGAAATGTTTATGGAATAATGAAAGCATACTGTACACGGGTCGGTTCTGGGCCATTTCCTACAGAACTATTTGATGAAATAGGAATAAAATTACGCAACTTAGGACATGAGTATGGCGCAGTAACAGGTAGAGAACGACGTTGTGGATGGATAGACTTAGTTCAATTACGTTATTCAATAATGATAAACGGTGTTACAGAATTGATAATGATGAAAAGCGATGTTTTAGACACATTCCCTACTATTAAGGTCTGTATAGCATATCAATTGCCTAATGGTGAAACAACAACAGAATTCCCTTATGAAATTACAAATGTAAAACCTATTTATAAGGAATTACATGGCTGGCAAACTGATATGACACATTTTACATCTGAAGAACAATTTCCTAAAGAATTTAAAGAGTATATAAATTTTTTAGAAAACTATTTAGAAACAAAAATAAAAATTATATCTATCGGTCCAGATAGAGAACAAACTATAATACGATAAATGGGTAAAAATAACACTTCTATACCTAAAGGTACACGAGATTTTGGACCTGAGGAGATGGCCAAACGAAACTACATATTTGATACTATAAAAAATGTATATTCGCTTTATGGTTTTCAACAGATAGAAACACCAGCTATTGAAACTCTTAACACATTACTCGGAAAATATGGAGATGAAGGAGATAAACTTTTATTTAAACTTTTAAATTCAGGTGATTTTTTAAAAAACATTTCCGATGAAGAACTTCAAGAACGTAATATATTGAAACTTCAATCAAAGTTGTCAAAAAAAGGACTACGTTATGATCTTACAGTTCCCTTTGCACGTTATGTTGTTATGCATCGACATGAGATACAATTACCTTTTAAAAGATATCAGATACAACCAGTATGGAGAGCTGATCGCCCTCAAAAGGGTCGATATAGAGAATTTTATCAGTGCGATGCAGATATTGTAGGTTCTACATCACTTTTAAATGAGGTAGAGCTTATTAATATAATAGATACTGTTTTCTCTAAATTAGGGATACGAGTAGTTATAAAAATAAATAACAGGAAAATACTCACAGGTATTGCTGAGATAATAGGATATAGCGATAAAATCATAGAAATTACAACTGCCATTGATAAAATTGAAAAAGTAGGTATAGATAATGTAATAGACGAGTTACAGAATAGTGGTATAACTGATGTAGCAATTGAAAAATTACGTCCTCTATTAGAATTTAAAGGTAGTAATTATGCTAAATTAGAAGTTTTGTCTAATATTTTTAGACAAAGTGAGATAGGTTTGAAAGGTATAGAAGAATCTAAATACATTTTAGAGATGCTTAATATCTTGAATTTAAATAATACAGTTGAGTTAGATTTAACTTTAGCTCGCGGTCTTAACTATTATACAGGTGCTATTTTTGAAGTAAAATCTATAAATACAACTATAGGCTCTATAGCAGGAGGCGGTCGCTATGACAACTTAACAGGTATTTTTGGCATTTCAGGTTTATCGGGTGTAGGTATTAGTTTTGGCGCTGATAGAATATATGATGTTTTGACAGAATTAGATTTATTTCCAACCAAAAAAACTACAGATACGCAAGTATTATTTATTAATTTTGGACAAACAGAAACAGAATATGTTTTACCAATACTAAATACCTTGCGTACAGCTGGAATATGTGCTGAAATTTATCCAGATATGGTGAAAATGAAAAAGCAAATGAGTTATGCGAATGCCAAGAAAATACCATTTGTTGTTCTTGTAGGTGATGAAGAAATGTCCCAGAATAAATTGACACTTAAGTCTATGGATACAGGTGAGCAAGTTTTATTTACAAAAGAAGAGTTATTGAAATTTATATTATCACATTAATTTCTCATTTTATAAAATAGCAATGGAATATTTTAATCACATTGCTATTTTATTTGTTGTGTTTTATTACTAAATTTGCATTTGTAGAAAATAATTCTATATATTTTTATATAAAGGGGGGTATTTATGAATAATTTTTTTCAAGGTTTAGGTGTTGCATTAGTTACTCCATTTACAAAGACAGGAGAAGTTGATTATCCTGCTCTAATAAAACTTGTTGAGTATCAGCTGAACAATGGTGTTGATTTTTTAGTTATTTTAGCAACAACTGGTGAAAGTCCTTGCTTAAATTATGATGAGAAAGAAACTATTACACGCAAAATAGTAGAAATTGTAAAAGGTAGAGTACCAATATTAAAATATTGTGGTGGAAATAATACTATGGCTGTTTCGAAAGAAATACATAATTCTAATTGGACAGGTATTGATGGTATATTAAGTGTATGTCCTTATTATAACAAACCGTCTCAAGCAGGACTATATGAACATTTTCGCATAATATCTCAGTCAACTCCTCTACCTATAGTTCTTTATAATGTACCTGGTCGCACAGGTGTTAACCTATCAGCAGAAACAACTTTACGACTCTCTAAAGATTTTGATAATATTGTAGCAATAAAAGAAGCATCTGGAAAACTTTCACAGATAGAGAGAATAATTAGTGATGCACCTAAAGGTTTTAAAGTATTGAGTGGAGACGATGCCTTAACATATTCTATGATAGCAAGTGGTGCTGTTGGAGTTATTTCTGTATTGGGAAATGCACTACCAAAAGTATTTTCACAAATGGTACACTATGCTATAGATGGGGAATATGATAAAGCTTTATCAATTCATCACAAACTTGGCAATCTTTATTCACTGTTATTTGTTGATGGAAATCCATCAGGTTGTAAAGCTCTTTTAAAGGAACTTGGTATGACTGAAGACAGTGTTCGTCTACCACTATTACCTGCCAGTGAAGAGACTCGCTTAGAAATGATGAATATAGTAAAAAATATATAATAGTATATTAAAATATGATAAAGCCTACAATAAATGAGCAAGATATAATTATAGCAGCTAATAATGGGAATGAAAGTTTCATAAAACTAATTATACAGAACATACTACAAGCAATAGGGGGAGACTTGACGAATCAAAATATAAGAACCCTTAATGTTGATCAAATCACATTGATAGCATGGAACTATTTACAGCAAGAAGTTGATGAAGGAGGATACATACAACTTATATATAATAACTATGCAGATTTTCTTTTTAAAAATCCATTCATTACAGTAATAGATAAATGGGGTGTAAATTCACTTGCTCAGCAATTAAGAAAAGCTAAAAAATTATACTTTAAAAATAAAGATTCTATTCAAAAAGATATGAGTGATGCTGACTTTATGGCATTATATGAACGATTCCCTGCATTTGATTTACTTGATGATGATTTTATAGCCAATGAAGATGTTTGGATTATGCAAATTGCACAATACGTTGATAATAATATTGACAAATTCATAGAAATAATAAAATGAAAGAAAAAGATAGAAAAAAATACTCTTCTATAAGAATAAGAAATAAAAAAGCATCATATGAGTATTTCTTCCTTGATACACTAACTGCTGGTATTGTTTTAACAGGAACAGAGATAAAATCTATTCGTGCTGGTAAAGCATCACTTGTTGACACTTTCTGTGTTATAAATAAAGGTGAAATTTGGGTAGAGCAAATGAATATATCTCCTTATTTTTATGGATCTTTTGCTAACCATGAAGCACGCCGTTCTCGAAAACTATTACTTAATAAGCGAGAAATAAAAAAACTTGAATCTGAAATAAAGAAGCCTGGTTTAACTATAGTCCCAACATTGCTTTTTATTAATGATAATGGAAAGGCGAAACTAAATATAGCACTTGCTAAAGGTAAAAAGGAGTATGACAAACGTCAAGCAATAAAAGAAAAAGAAGATAAACGTGAAATGCAACGTACAATGAATCACTATTAATTAATAATACTGTGTTTTTTGTATATCATATATATTACTGATTATCAAATTTTAAATTAAATAACAAATGATTAGACTTACCCCCCCCCAATGTGTACAAAACGTAAGTAAATTTATATGTAAGCCTACAAAATCAACTATTTTTATTTATCTATTTATACTAAATCTATTATCTAACTTAGTCTATCTTAAATATAACAATGAGGCAATTACCATTATAGGTATTATTACGATATCTACTTTTATTTCTTATATTGAAAGTGCTATATATACAAGCATAAAAATTATATGCCTTCGCAAGCTATATATCAGTATAATTATTTTATTACACAATATTTTATTAATAATAGAATACTTTCTTTTGTTGAAATTCCATTTAATAATAAGTCAAGAACTAATAGATATAATAGCAGATACTAATAAAGCCGAAAGTATTAATTTCTTAGAAACATACTTAAATTTCAGCACTATTTCATTATACATAATACTTATATTTATTGTTAATTTTGTTTTTATTTTAATTAGCAAATTATTGAAAAATACAAAATATCAAGGTGTTTCAATACTTTTAGTTATTATAGGAATGACTTTTGTTACTTACTGTATCTACGGCTTTGCACGTTACCATAATGGACAGGGAATACCACAAATGAGTAGTATTTCAAGAACAGGATATGCTATATATCTTACAAAGCAGAAGATAAACGAGAATAAACTATTAATAGAAACATGTAATAAAGTAAAAGCCACTCAAAATATAAAAATTAAGCCAAGTATTGTTATAATAATAGGGGAATCATATTCTGTGTATCATTCTTCATTATATGGCTATAATAAACCTACTAATCCATTATTGAAACACGAAGAAAAAAAAGGTAATCTATTTCTTTTTAACAATGCTGTAACTATTTATCCAGCAACAACTGCGACTATGTATGCTGTTTTTTCTTTAGATTCTTTAGGAGTAAATTTTACAGATAAACCATTATTTCCTATATGTTTCAAAAAAACAGGATATAAAGTAAAAATGTATGATAATCAATATTTTGTTAATCAAGGATTATCTTTTATGTGTGATAATGATGTTTCTAAAACATTATTTGATTATAGAAATATCAAAGAATACAAATATGATGAAGATTTAGTCAAATCAATTACTGTTAATAAAAATCCAACATTATACATAATACATTTGAAGGGGCAACACTATATATACAAAACCAGATTTCCTATACAATTTACAAAATTCAAAGCAAAAGATTATAGTTTTAAATATACTGAAGAGCAACGGCAAATAATGGCTGACTATGACAATGCTACCTTATATAATGATAATGTTGTTAATTCTATTTTTGATAAATTTAAAAATAAATATTGTTGTATTTTCTACTTCTCAGATCACGGGGAAGAAGTATATGAATTAAGAGATTATATGGGGCACGGGAATGCTGAAGACTCACCAAATCCTAATTACCAACTAAGAGTTCCATTAATGGTATGGCTATCCCCATCATTTAAACAAGCAAACAGTAATATTGTAAATGAGTTATATAGGGCTAAAAATTATCCTATATCAACAGATGATATAGGACATTCAATATTAGATATTGCAGGTATAAGAAACAAAGATTTTAAGCCTAATTTAAGTTTTATAAACTGTAAATTTAATAAAAAGCGGCATAGAATAGTGATGAGTAGCGTAGACTATGACAAAAGCATTATCAATAAACGATAAATAATAATTGTAAGTGTAAAAAAAATAAAAGTACATCTTCGTTTTTTATAACTCAACTATTGTAAAACACAAAAAATACTATTACATTTGCAATAGATAAATATCTAATATAAGAAAGAAATATACATAATATCATGAATTTATGATAATATGGTATAGTTATTTTATTACTAAGATAATAAAATAACTGCTTAAATAATTAAATATGATAAAACTCATAAATAGTAAATTAATATTATTTTCTCTCTTACTTTTTTTTACTAATAGTTTGTTAGCTCAAACTATTATGCTTTCTGGACGTGTAACAGATATTAATGGGCATGGAATAGAATTTGCCAGAATATCTATACCTTCACAAGCAAAAAATGCTATTACAGATATAAAAGGAAACTTCAAATTAAATATTGAGACCCAAGACTCTGTAAAAATAATTTTTAGTATGGTAGGCTATAAACCTAAAACTAAGATACTATATAGACCAAAGACAAGGCAACATATTGTTATTCAGCTTTTATCAAATACTAATTTAGATGAAATAGTTATTCAAAAACAAGTAAGACTGCATGGTACAACTGAAGAAATAAAAATAGATAAGGCCAAAACAAGTCCCTCAACCTCAGGAAATATTGTAGAAGAACTTGTACAAACACAAGCCGGTGTTTCTACGCATAACGAGATGTCCTCTCAATATAATGTTAGAGGTGGTTCATTTGATGAAAATTTTGTTTATATAAATAATGTAGAGATATATCGTCCTTTTTTGGTTAGGAATGCTCAACAAGAAGGATTGTCTATCATAAATGCAGATATGGTAGAAAATGTAGGATTTTCAACAGGAGGCTTTGAAGCTAAATATGGAGATAAAATGAGTTCTGCCCTTGATATTACTTACAAGGAGCCCAAACAGACAGAAGCCTCTGCTACTATATCAATGACAGGTGCGACAGGATATGTTGGCTTAAGTACTAAATGTTTAAAATGGGCAAATTCTGCTCGATATAAAACAAATAAATATCTGCTTTCTACATTGCAAACTAAAGGTGAATATGAGCCTATTTTTATTGATTATCAAACATATCTCACTTGGACTCCTAACAGATTATGGAAAGTAGATATAATAGGGAATATATCAGATAATAAGTATACATTTCAACCAAAAGACCGAGAAACACAATTTGGAACATTAAAAAATATTAAATCATTTAAAGTATATTTTGATGGACAAGAAAAGGATATCTTTAGAACATATTTTGGAGCTATAAATGTAAATAGAATTATAAGCAAGCATACTAATATTTCACTTATAGCTTCAGCTTTTAACACTAAAGAAGCGCAAAATTATGATATTGAAGGGCAATACTGGTTAAAACAAACTGAAAATGCTGAAAATTTGGGAGTAGGGAGTTATATGTTACACTCACGAGATTATTTGAGAGCTAAGGTGAAAAGTATAAAATTTATAGTAAATCATAAAATACCATCACATAATATAGAAGCAGCAATTACATATAAGTCAGAACAAATAATTGAAAATTCAAAAGAATATGAATACCGAGATTCTGCAGGATACAATATACCTCATACAGGTAAAGACCTTGAACTAATTTATTCTCTTAGAGCAAAAAACGCTCTTAATGCAGGACGGGTAGAAAGCTATATACAAGATACATGGAGGTTTAAAAGTAAGGACTCTATACCAACACTCTATACTTTAAACTATGGTATAAGATTTTCTAATTGGAGTTTTAACAACGAATCAATTTTTTCCCCACGTCTTATATTGAATATAGCACCAGGATGGAATAGAAACCTTTCATTCAGAATAGCAACAGGTATATATTATCAGGCGCCATTTTACAAAGAGCTAAGACAAACAATAAATCAAGATGGTGTAATATATGCAACATTAAATCAAAATGCTAAATCTCAGCAATCACTACACACTATAGCTGCTGTAAGCTATCGATTCGATATGTTTAACAGGCCATTTAAGCTTACAACTGAAATATACTATAAAAAATTAATACGAGTTGTTCCATACACAATTGACAATATGAAGGTAACATATTTTGGAAATATGTCTACGTCAGGTAAGGCTATGGGTATAGATTTTAAATTATTTGGAGAGTTTGTCCCTAATACTAATTCATGGTTAACATTGAGCTTAATGAAAGCAACGATGAATATAAAAGGACATAAAATACCGCTTCCTACAGATCAAAGAGTAGCTATAAATTTATTTTTTACAGACTATTTCCCTAATTCTGACAAATGGTTAATGTCACTACGAATAGCTTACGCAGATGGGCTGCCATTTGCTCCGCCGCATAAAGAATTTACATCTACACCTTTTAAAGCTCCAGCGTATAAACGAGTAGATTTAGGTATGAACTATCGACTTTATAATGGTGAGACAAGGCATAATAATTCACTTGTAAAAAATATTTGGATAGGTATAGATTGTCTAAACCTTTTAGGAATAAATAATGTTAATTCATATTATTGGGTTACAGACATATCAGGTCAACAATATGCTGTTCCAAACTATCTTACAGGTAGATTATTTAATGGAAAGATAACAATACAATTCTAATATATTCGAGAGATTAATTATTACTATTCGATAAAAAACTATTAAATTCGGAAACAGTATAAAACTAAGTGATTATCTTTGCGGTATAGGACTAAAGCCCGATGTTTATACACAACTTATTTATTTTGTACAAACTATATTAATAAGAAAAATGAAAATAAATTTTAAAAAATCAAGTATCTTTTTATTACTTCCTATCTTATTATTAATTCTCTTGGTAACAGGATGTAATAACAGGAAAACATCAACAAAACAAAAAGAATTTAAAGATAAAGATATAGTTACGAATGAAACAATATCTAATAATAAGGATGAAGATATAAAAAAATTAGATATAGAGTCTTTTAGAAAACAAATTCTTGACATCAATAATCCTAATGCTGTGTTTAAAGGGAAACGACACGTAATTATCGATTTTTATGCAACGTGGTGTGGACCTTGCAATATGTCAGCACCTATATTAGAGGAACTTGCTAAAACATATAAAGGAAAGATAGATTTTTATAAGGTAGATGTTGATGAAAACGCAGAGCTTGCAACACATTTTGGGATTCAATCTATACCTCATTTTTTGTTAATAAATAGCAGAACAAAAAAACAAGAAGACTTAACTGGTTTTATAGATAAAGATGAATGGACTAAGATTATCAAGAATAATTTCTACCGATAAAAATATAATTAATTTGGGTACATTGAACTACTAATTATTCTTTTTACGAAATAATAGAATATTTAGCAAATTTAAGTAGTAAAGTTTTTTTCCCTACATTCTTGAAATTAACAGTTGCTTTAGTGTTTTCCCCTTCACCTTCAATATATTCTACAGTACCTATTCCAAATCTTTGATGTTCTATAATAGTACCTTGTTTTATACCTTTATAAGAGGTTACAGCTTTGGGTTCTTGAATTGGATATTTGCTACAATTAGTTATCTTAGGCTGTCTGTCGGCTTTAAATTGAAATGCTACAGGTTTAGAATTTTGAAATGAAGAGAAAAATGATTTATTTTGAGGTTTTGGATTAAATGTTTGTGGATTGTAATCTAAGTATTTGGGATCTATATCTCGTAAAAATCTACTTGGATTATTAAACTGGATATTTCCATATTTATACCTATTTTTAGCATTAGTCAGGAAACATTGTTTTTCAGCTCGAGTAATGGCAACATAAAGTAAGCGACGTTCTTCCTCTATTTCTTTAGGATTATTATGTATCATTGGAGCAGGAAAAATATTTTCCTCCAAACCAACAATAAAAACTATAGGAAACTCTAATCCCTTTGCTGCATGAATGGTCATTAAAGAGACCTTTGGCTCGTTGTTAGTTTTTCTATCACTCTCGGTATATAAAGCGACTTTTTGAATATAATCTGTTAGATAAATATTATTTTCTTCTCCCTGCTCTTTTTGTTCACTGAGGAAAATTTGTAAAGAATTTATTAACTCTTCTAAATTTTCTTGTCTAACAATATCTTCTAATTCTTTTCCTTGATTTATTTCATGCGCTATACCACTTGATTTTATTATTTCTACTCCTAAATCGTATGCATTATTTTTTGGTAATTGTTGTATAAAACCAGTTATAAGATTTTGAAAATTTCTTAATTTGTTTAATGTGCTTTTACTTATATCAACTTGTAAAGATTCAATATTATTAATTACATTCCAAATACTTGTATTATTATTTGTAGCTGCTTGAATGAGTTTGAGGATAGTTGTTTGTCCTATTCCGCGTGTAGGATAATTTATTATCCTTTTTAATGCTTCATCATCATTATGGTTTGCAACAAGTCTAAAATATGCAATGGTATCTTTTATTTCTTTTCTTTGATAGAAAGATATTCCTCCATATATATGATATAGTATTTTCATGCGCCTTAACTCATCTTCAAAACTTCTACTTTGAGCATTTGTACGGTATAGTATGGCAAAATCACTATATTTTAAATTTTCTTGTATTTTTAGTTTAGATATTTGTTTTACTACGGTAATAGCTTCTTCCTTATCGTTATAACACGGTAAATATTTTATTTTAAGCCCATCACTCTCTTCAGAATATACATCCTTTTCTATTTGTGTTTTATTGTGCTTCATTAGCGAATTAGCCGCTTTGACAATTTTCTTTGTAGATCTGTAATTGCGTTCTAATTTGAATAATTTAGTATTTGGGAAGGTTGATTGGAAGCTCAATATGTTATTGATATTTGCCCCTCTAAACGAGTATATACTTTGGTAATCATCTCCTACGGCACAAATATTAAATTCGTCATTGACAAGAAGTTTTAAAATTTCCACTTGTGCATAGTTAGTATCTTGATATTCATCTACAAGGATATATTTAAAAGTTGCAGCATACTTATCTTTTATATTTTTATTTTGTTTTAGTAGTATATACATATTAAGCAATAAATCATCAAAATCCATAGCATTTGCTTGTTTTAGCTGATTTTGATATGCTGTATATATTTGTGCCATAGCTGGCATTTTCATTGTATTATTTTTTTCTTTTATATTGGTATCAATACTGTATTGGTAAGAGTCTATCAGATGGTTTTTTGCATTTGAAATTAAATTTTGTACTGTATTAGGCTTATATATTTTGTCATTCAGTCCAAAGGTTTTTAGTATAGTCTTAATCAGTGATTTAGAATCTGTTTGATCATATATAGTGAAGTTTGATTCATAATTTATATATTCTGCTTCAGCTCTTAATATTCTATAAAATATTGAATGAAAGGTGCCCATATATAATTGCCTTGTTTCTGTATAGTCATTGATGAGCTGATTTATCCTTTCTTTCATTTCTCTTGCAGCTTTATTGGTAAATGTAAGTGCAAGAATATTGTATGGTTTTATGCCGTTAAGAATGAGATAAGCTATTTTATATGTTAGAACTCTTGTTTTTCCAGCTCCTGCGCCTGCAATTACTAATGATGCCCCTTGAGTATGTATTACAGCCTCCTTTTGATTTTGGTTTAAATTGTTAAGTAGCTGTTCTATATATTGTTGATTATCTTTCATTTTTTATAATTTACCTTTTATAGTTACTGCAATATTATTCATTTGTTTTTGTATCTGTTTTGCCCTTTTTCTTATATACCTATTTGGATTCTTTGACGAAAAGTCTCGTGGGTTTGGTAATGTTGCAGCAATTAGTGCGCAATCATATTGAGATAATTGTAATGGTTGCGCATTAAAATTTTTTTCGGCTACAGCTTTTATGCCATATATTCCATCACCCATTTCTATAGAGTTTAGATATACCTCCATAATCCTTTCTTTACTCCATAGTAGTTCTATTAGCACAGTAAAGTAAGTTTCTAAACCTTTTCGTATCCATGTCCGTCCTTGCCAAAGAAACACATTTTTTGCAGTTTGTTGTGATATAGTAGAACCTCCACGCAGTTTTTTATTATTATGTATGTTATTTTTGGCTGCGTTTTTTATAGCTTTATAGTCAAATCCATTATGCTCTAAAAATTTTTGATCTTCACTTGCTATTACTGCGATTTTAAGATTTTCAGGCATCTCATCAATACTAATCCACTGATGGTATAATTTTACTTTCTCTCCTTTTGCTATCTGTTGAAAAGTTCTAATAAACATAAGTGGAGTACAGTAAACAGGTATAAATCTATATATTATAACGCTTAGAATAGACGTTATAAAAAGTAATGTAACTACCCATTTTATATATCTAAAAATACGCTTTATTATCATATATATTATTTTATTCTTTCTTTATTTTTTATTGCAAAGTCTTTCCAAGAATTGTAATGTTTATTTGTATTTTCTATAGGGGTTAATTCTTGTAAATAATGACAGTAAGCAGCAGCTAAAGCATCTGTCGCATCCAAAAAGTGAGGCATGTTATATGCGTTGATATTTAGCATCTTCTTAAGCATTGCAGCTACCTGTTCTTTTGCTGCAGAACCATTACCTGTTATTGATAATTTT
Organism: uncultured Prevotella sp.; assembly: GCA_946998295.1. Taxonomy (GTDB): domain Bacteria; phylum Bacteroidota; class Bacteroidia; order Bacteroidales; family Bacteroidaceae; genus Prevotella. Next base: position 126,271 of record CAMPYS010000001.1, on the reverse strand, counting down.
ATTTTAAGTGGAGCATACTCGCGAATGGGCAACTGTTGTTGTATTGCTGCAGCAATAGCTACTCCTTGAGCTCTTCCAAGTTTTAACATCGACTGAATGTTTTTACCAAAAAAAGGAGCTTCAATAGCCATTTCGTTTGGGTGAAATTCAGATATTATACCTGTTACACGCTGGTATATTTTACCAAGTTTGATATATGGATTATTTTCTTTTCTCATGTCTATAACTCCCATGACAACAAGTTTAGCTTGTTTGTTTTTTATTTTTAACAATCCATATCCCATAACATTTGTACCAGGATCTATACCTAAAATTATTTTTTCGTTAGGCATGTTACTAATATACTTTATTTTAAAAAAGGATTATATTTTAGTTCATGTTCTATTATTGAGCTTTCACCATGTCCTGGAAATATCTTGGTATCTTTTGGTAACATTTTTAGTATTTCCAGTGAATTGACAATTTCTTTATAGTCTCCTCCCGGTAAATCAGTACGTCCTATAGACTCTTTAAACAAGGTATCACCTGTAAAAAGTGTTTTTTCTTCTTTGCAGTAGAAACATACAGAGCCATGTGTATGACCAGGTGTATGTATTAATGTAAATTTATGATTTCCAAATTTAATTATATCGTTAAGTTCTAAGTAATGTTCTACTGTTGGAAGCGACAGTTTAAGCTTAGTACCAAATAAGTATTGAGATTGGAAATCCATACAATTCATAAGATCCTTGTCGCCAATATATGGCTCTGGCGAAATATTATAATCTTTTTTTATGATACCATTCCCTATATTGTGGTCGATATGACCATGAGTTGAAATAAGTCGTATGGGAGTTAAAGAGTTTTCATGTATAATTTTTCTGAAGTTATATATTTCTTGTTCATAAAATAAGCCACAGTCAATTATAATAGCTTGCTTTAGCTCATCATAAACAATGTATGTATTTTCTTGAAAGTCGTTAGCAACTAAAGGTATTATGGCTATCATATAAAATATTATTTCTTATTGTTTTTAATAGGTACATATATAATGTTTTTTTCCTTAAACCATTCTTCTTGAAAATAAGAACTGATAGGGGTTACTTCTGCTATATGTTTATATGGTTTTATTTCGCCTTCAATATTTCCACCTTTGAGAGCAATAATGCCGTTTTCTAAAGCATTTTCTTGGGTTCTGCGTATATTTTTATTTATTATTCTTATCAGTTCTGGCAGCTTCATGACGGCTCTCGATACTATAAAATCATATTTCCCAGTTTCCTCCTCTCCTCTAAGTTGTTTAAAGGATACATTTTTTAGATTTATCGACTCAGCTATTTCTCTTGCAACTTTTATTTTTTTTCCAATGCTATCTATTAGTGTTATGTGAATATTAGGAAATATTATAGCAAGTGGTATACCAGGCAAGCCACCACCAGTACCAACATCAAGAATGGTAGAGTTATCTTTAAACCTAATAAATTTAGCAATTGCTAAAGAATGCAGTATATGGTGGATATACAAATTGTCTATATCTTTGCGTGAAATGATATTTATCTTTTCATTCCATTCGTGATATAATGGGTCGAGTTTCTCAAATTGATAAATTTGTTTATCTGTTAAGTTTGGAAAATATTTGGTTATAATATCTATCATTTTCACATCAATGTTTATTTCTTAATTAATTATTATATGTGGCAAAGTTACTGATTTTATGTTGAAAATTAATAAATTATTCTAATCTGCTAAAAGTTATTTACACATTACGAATAATAACTAATATATTTGATAGAATATCAGACATTATTCACGCTTTGCGATAGTTAGGAATAATGTTTGGTTAGTTTTTTGCCTGATTTCTATATATTAATTTGAGTAGCGAAGTAGCAAAACCATGAAAAAAATAATATTATTAATATTGCAAACAAAAATTGTAAAAAAAATTACCTGTAAACTGAATAAGAAATCGTTTAACTTAAAGCCTAACAGCGATCCTTATAGAAACGGTTAAGCGTTTCTATAAGGATCGTTGTCAAGGTTCTTAGTAAACTCTTATTCTGGATTAATAACTAATTTGAGACCTCTGCAAAACCTTACCCCATTCACTATTATTCTTTTTTTTGAACACTATTGGCTCACCTGCAGTCTATATTTTTGATTTTTAGGCTGTATATGCTCTATTTAATCTCATATTCTCCCCTTATTTGAGAGAATTAGACACAATTATCCCTGGAGTTCGATATAAATTGTAGGCAATAGCCTCCATTATATGTTGTGCGTGAGTCTTAGCTAAACCTACATATCTGGCTATCCCACCATGAAACCATCTGTGAATAGATCCAAAGGTACGTTCCACTTTGTACCGTGTCTTGCTGATGGCTACATTAACACGCTGCTCTCTTTCCGTTAGCTTACGTCCCCTTACTCCTTTGTGCATGATACGACTCTTGAGCTTCAACCTCGCCGTCACTAAGACCATACCAAGTACGGAGAAGTTCGATTTTAAAAAGCACAAGACTATCATAGTTCGGACGACCAGTTGCCTTGTTACCTTTGGTGTAAGCAATTTCAATAAGTCCACGAATAGGATTCCAATCGATTATCTAATCAATTTTAACCTTACGATGACCAACTATTAGGTCAGCAAAATTCGGAGAAGAAGGACATTGTTTCATACTATAAAGATACAAAAATATGATGAAATGAGCAGATTTTGAACAATGAGTTTTGCAGAGGTCTCGAAATACAAATTTTGAAAAAAAACGATTTTCCTTGTTTCATACAATATGTATTTGTATATTTGCTTTCGCTATATTATTGACTATAAACTTACTTTATTAAAAAAAAGGGAACTGGTTTACAAATCTAACTTCTGTCGGGAATATTGGTTCAGCGGCTATTTATGTAGCTTTAGATGAATTGATACGAACAAAAGAAATTAAACGAGCGGGAAAAATCTTTTCCTTGTGCCAGAGTGTGTAAGCTTCTCATATGGAAAATGGGTATTACTAACTATAATATAACTACCTCAAAATAAAGTTAAGGTATTATCATAATGCATCAATATATATTTTAATTGTAAAGTTAAATGTTCTATTATGAAACAGAGTATTATCATATTTTTATTGACTTTTCTTTATCCCTTTAATACATTTGGACAAAGTCCTATGGATTCAACTTTGCTTCAGGTGTTTGACATTGATAGTATTACACCTATTATTGGAGCTACTGTCACTCTTTTTCCTAAAGAGGGTAAACCGTTGAGGTTTATAACAGACTCTATCGGAAATACCTACATATCAAACGATGTCATTGCTCGAAGAATTCAAATCAGCTATTTCGGCGACGAATTGTTAGATAGTACCTTACACTGCTGGCAAAAACAAATTAAGTTTTATGTAAATTCTCATAAGGTTTTGGATGAAGTTAAAATAAATGGCTATCGGAAGATGGTAAAACGTTCACTCATACAAGATGTTATTAAAATAAAAGATGTAGAAGTATTTAAGCATCAAAACTTAGGTACGATATTGAACTTTATACCTGGTACTCTATACAATGATGAAGAATTCTCTTACTTTAGACATCCAATAGCAGGAATAAGGTTGGGTACAACGGGAGTTCTTAAACCTGTGACAAAAGAGACTATAAATAGTCTGCGTTCGTTATTTGCGGAGAATATTGATGAAATCAGATTAAAAAAACTTATTCTAGGTCACGGAATACAATATGAATTAATTATTATATTAAATAAGGATAACAATTATTCTTTAACCCCCTCTCTTGAAGCTTATTCGGGGAAAAAGGGGAATGTTATAGGTAATGTGTTTACACAGTTGAGTAAAAATAAATTCAATACTACATTGCTTATTACAGGAGAATTGCTAAAAAAGGTGAAAGGAGAATTCTCTATTTATGATTATGGAAACAAAAAAAACATTATAGATTTCGCTGATAAGGAGTGCGAAAAGTATTTTTATGCTGACTATAGTGGGGAGTTTTCATTCAATAAAGCACTTTCTGCTGGATTAAACCTTAATTATGGGATAGATAATACAAAGAAACGTAGAAATTCTGTGGAATTATTAGAAGTTAAAGATATACTATATTACCCACAAAAGTTTGATGATTTTACGGGTAGTTTTTTCTTAAATAGCAATTTGGGAAAACACAAATTACATTGGGAGGCTTCCTACAATAGATCCATATCAGACATTACGGTCTCCATAGATAATATCCAATCACAGCACTTTAAAAATATAAGCATTTCTCCAAATTCATTTTTGGAATATACTTATACAAACAAATCTAAGAATTTCAGTGTAAATGGTGATATAGCCTATTCTTATCTCGAAATTCAAAATATGGATTACAATGTAATCAACTCACAGAGTAAACATAGAGAACACACTTTCACTTCAGGAGTTTCCGCTTTTATGGAATACAGCCAATTTAGCGGAAATGCCATACTACAAGTGGAATATAATAACAATAACCATTATAAGACAATGTCTTTTCTCCCTAAATTATCTTTGAGATATAGTGGGAAATCTATAGGAATAGAAGCCAATTATGCAAAAACGATTAATCGTCCATTAGCATGGATGCTGTCAAACTATCAGACAATAGAAACCGGCAATGTATTGCAATCTGGCAATAATTTACTTAATCCATCCATAAAGCATCAAGTGGACGCCAGTCTTACCTATTCAAACTTTGTATTTTGTCTTTCAAAACAATGGGTAAACAATGTTACAGAGCTACTTGCAGATAATTATGACAAAGAAGGAAACCTTATAATGAAATGGCAAAATATAGGCAAAATAGATAGTTGGGGATTGTCTGTTTATTACAACTTCAGGAAAAAGCATTATTATGTGAACCCTAATATTAACTTAGAATTTGGAAGATTTAACAATGGCTATGATTGGAGAAAAAATCATTTGTTAGTGGCAACAGTCCCATTTCAGTTAATGTTCGGTGATCACAAAATATCGTTGAATACTACATATATTGCTAAAAATAGTAATAATCAAAGAATAATAGACGATATGTTCATAATGGATATTAATTATTCCTATCATATTCCACGAAGGAATATCACGTTATCACTTTTTGCCCGAGACATCTTTAACCAAAAATCTATAGAGTCGTATCGTATAAACGACAAACAATACCAATCCTCTACCATTTTATACAAGGATAAAAGGCAGTTGGGTATTTCAATTATATATGAGTTTTCAAAAGGAAATACAAATTCTATTAGCGGAGCAAGAAACAATCAAAATAGAAATAAATAACCTCAGGTTGGGGTTATTATGTATAACAATATAAAATTAAATCTATGGAAAAAAGAAAAATTATGGACATTAAGACTTTTGAAAGTCTTAGTTGCAAGGAGCAAATTCATTTGAAAGGACTGAGACCTCTGCAAAACTCTTAGTTTAGAAATTTGCTTATATCATTATTTTTTTGTACCTTTATAGTATGAAACAGCAACTCTCCTCTCTCAGTTTTGCCGACCTATTAGTCGGTCAGCGTAAGGTCAAGCAGACCTTCTTTTCTCAGATAAACAATATTATCGATTGGAATCCAATCCGTAGTATTATTGAAATTGCCTACACCAAAGGTAACAAGGCGACTGGTAGTCCGAGCTATGATAGTCTTTTGCTTTTTAAAATCGAACTTCTCCGTACTTGGTATGGTCTTAGTGATGGTGAGATTGAGGAGCAGGTTAACGATCGTTTGTCGTTCAGTCGCTTTGTAGGACTGGGTTTGGAAGATGTTGCTCCTGATAGTACGACGGTATGTCGTTTCCGTAACATTCTTGTAGAGGCAGACCTTTATGATATGGTACTGAATGAGATTAACCGTCAGTTGGAGCAACAAGGTGTTATTGTCAAACGTGGTGCTATCGTCGATGCCAGCATTACCGATAGTCCTCGTTGTCCACGTGGTCGTAAGGAGTATGAGATAGTTGCGGACAGAGATGAAGAAACGGGTAAGTTAAAATCCGAGAAAGCTATGCTCAAGGAGAAACTCAAGCTCAATGTGGACGGAGAGGCACGCTAGATCAAGAAAATGGGAATGCTCCACTTTGGATACAAACGGCATTCAGTTACAGATGAAAATGGATTGGTTCTTGCAGAGGAGACTACCGCAGCTAATGAGAGCGACATCAAACATTTGGAAACGCCCCTGGAAAAAGCAAATCTTCCGAAAAAGACTCTCGTATATGCTGATAAGGGTTATGACTCGGCAGAAAACAAGGAGACACTTGCTCGAATGAAACTAAAAAGTCGCATTATGCACAAATGAACAAGGGCGCATAAGATTACAGAAAGAGAGAAACGCATCAATGTGGCTATCAGTAAAATTAGGTACAGGGTGGAACGCACTTTTGGTTCCATACACAGATGGTTTAGGGGAGGAACGGCAAGATATGTAGGACTTGACAAAACACATGCACAGCATATTATGGAGGCTGTTGCCTACAACTTATATCGAACGCCAGGAATAATTGTGTCCAATGCTCTCACATAAAAGAAAATTGAACACAAATATAGATGAAAATAATCATTTTACGGCATCAATTATACCAATATACACGTTGGAATATGCTTCTAAACACAACTAAATGGAAATTTCTCTATGAATGAAGGTTTTGCAGAGGTCTCAATTTGCAATACTTTATATTACAAATAGTTATAAGATAATATTTTACAAAAAAATCTATTTTAAACACAGATATTTTTCAATTTTATGTACTATTGGAACAGTAATACTTTAAGATCTATTTTTGTATATATTTTTTATTATTATCTTTCGTAAGTTACTGCCGTACAAATCCATGCTTTATTACAATATTTGCAAATGAAAAAAGAGTGTGGCAAAAATGCTTGCACACACTCTTCTATATTTATAATATATAATGACTAACTTATGTATAGTCAACTATGTTTTTGTATCATTAGCATCGATATTATAAATTTCTACCATGACAGTTCTTAAATTTTTTACCGCTTCCGCATGGACAAGGATCATTTGGTCTTGGTTTTTTTTCTGTATGATATGGCATTCTGCGTTGTTGTGAACCTTCCCTTGTATCACGTGCTGCAGCTGCAGCTTGATTTGGATCTACAAGCTCTTCCCTTTGTTCTGTATATTGAGGAGAATGTTCTTCAGGTTGCGCCTCTTGAATATTATCAGTTGGCTGCATCTCAGGTATTTGACCTCTCATAAGAACACTTGCCGTTTTGTTGTTCATTTCGTTAATCATATCGTCCCACAGTTTTACAGATTCCAATTTAAATACAAGTAATGGATCTTTTTGCTCATAGGATGCATTTTGAACAGAATGTTTTAACTCATCAAGTTGTCTTAAATTTTCTTTCCAGTTATCGTCAATGATATGAAGTAATATAACTTTCTCAAATTGTTTTACAATTGACTTGCCTTCAGTGTCGTATGCTTCTTTTAAATCTGCTGGGATATTGTATAACCGTTTCCCATCAGTAATTGGTATCATGATTCTTTCATACATATTTCCCTGATCTTCATATATTTGCTTTATAACTGGCCATGCAACAGATTTAATTTTTTCTGTTTTACGTTCAAAATTTTCAATAGCAAGTTGGAAAGCATTTTCCTCCAGTTCAGTTTTATTTTTATTTATAAAATCATCTTCAGAGAATGGACATTCTATAGCAAGTATTTTCATGAAGTCTTCTTTGCAGTCTTCATAATTATTGTTGTTAATAATGTTTACACATCTATCCCATATAATATTTGAAATATCCATTCCTATACGTTCTCCCATTAGCGCATGGCGACGTTTTTCATAGATTACAGAACGTTGTTTATTCATTACATCGTCGTATTCCAATAAACGCTTACGTATACCAAAGTTATTCTCTTCAACTTTCTTTTGAGCTCTTTCTATGCTATTTGAAATCATAGAGTTTTCTATGCATTCTCCTTCTGCAAAGCCAAGTCTATCCATTACTCTTGCTATTCTTTCTGAGCCGAATAAACGCATCAATTTATCCTCTAAAGATACATAGAATACAGAAGACCCTGGATCACCTTGACGTCCTGCACGACCTCTAAGCTGTCTATCTACACGGCGACTTTCGTGTCGCTCTGTACCAATAATAGCAAGACCTCCTGCGGCTTTTACCTCGTTTGTAAGCTTAATATCTGTTCCACGTCCTGCCATGTTAGTAGCTATAGTTACAGTACCTTTACCATTTACAGAACGTCCAGCTTCTGCAACTATTTGAGCCTCTTTTAGGTGTTGTTTTGCATTAAGAACTTGATGAGGTATTTTACGCATATTGAGCATTTTGCTTAATAACTCACTTATTTCTACAGACGTTGTACCAACTAATGAAGGTCTACCACTATTCCTCATTTTTTCTATTTCATCTATAACGGCTGCATATTTTTCCCTTGCTGTTTTATATACACGGTCGTCAAGATCTTTACGGATTATAGGTTTATTAGTAGGAATTTCTACAACATCAAGTTTGTATATATCCCAAAATTCTCCTGCTTCGGTAGATGCCGTACCAGTCATACCTGCAAGTTTATGGTACATACGGAAATAGTTTTGAAGCGTTATAGTTGCAAAAGTTTGTGTTGCAGCTTCAACTTTTACATGCTCCTTAGCTTCAACGGCTTGATGAAGCCCATCGCTCCAGCGTCTTCCTTCCATGATACGACCTGTTTGTTCATCTACTATTTTAACCTCTCCATCTAATACAACATATTCGTCATCTTTGTTGAACATGGTATAGGCTTTTAACAGTTGAAGTAATGTGTGTACTCGTTCACTTTGTACACCATAGTTGGTCATTATTTTATCTTTCTCATCAATATATTCTTCTTCATTAATAACTTTATCAGTCTTTTTCTTTTCGAGTATCGATAGTTCATTTGTTATATCAGGAAGTACAAAAAGCTGCTCATCATTAACTTCTTTAGCTAACCATGCTGTACCTTTATCAGTTAAGTCACTTGAATTAAGTTTTTCATCTGTAACAAAATATAAAGGCTCTATAGCTTTAGGCATCTCTCTATTATTATTTTGCATATAGTATGCCTCTGTTTTTAGCATACCTGATTTTATACCATCTTCAGAAAGGTATTTTATCAATGCTTTATTTTTTGGTAGAGCTTTAAATGAACGGTACAACGCTAAGAATCCCTCTCCTAAAGTCTTTTCTTTTTCCTTATCATCTTTTATATTTGCTGCTTGTGATATTTTTTGTTTTGCTTCAGATAGTAACTCGGTAGCCTGTTTACGCTGTACCTCGAAAAGTTTTTCAACTAAAGGTTGATATTCTTCAAACATTTGGTCATCACCTTTTGGCACTGGACCACTAATAATAAGCGGAGTACGTGCATCATCAATAAGCACCGAGTCTACCTCGTCAACAATTGCATAATTATGTTTGCGCTGCACTAAATCGCTTGGTGATACAGCCATATTATCTCTTAGATAGTCAAAGCCAAATTCGTTATTTGTTCCAAACGTAATATCTGCTTGGTATGCTTTTCGCCTTTCAGGAGAGTTAGGTTGATGTTTGTCAATACAGTCTACTGATAGTCCGTTAAACTCGTAAAGTGGTCCCATCCATTCAGAGTCACGTTTAGATAGGTAATCGTTAACGGTAACGACATGAACTCCGTTACCTGTTAGTGCATTAAGGAATACAGGTAGAGTAGCAACTAAGGTCTTACCTTCACCTGTTGCCATTTCTGCAATCTTACCTTGATGGAGCACAACACCACCAAAAAGCTGAACATCATAATGAACCATTTCCCATTTTAAGTCATTACCTCCAGCTGTCCAGTGGTTATGGTATATAGCCTTGTCCCCTTCAATAGTTATAAAATCTTTTTGTGGTGATGCTGCAAGCTCACGATCAAAGTCAGTTGCAGTAACTATTGTTTCTTCGTTTTCTGCAAAACGTCTTGCTGTTTCCTTAATAATGGAAAAAGCTACTGGCATAACCTCGTCAAGCGCCTTTTCTAAATTATCAAGTGCTTCTTTCTCAAGTTTATCAATTTTATTAAAAATACTTTCTCTTTCTTCAAGAGGGGTTTCTTCTATAGTTTTCTTAAGATTTTCTATTTCTGAATATTGAGCTTTTGCAGAGTCTTGAACATACTTTTTTATTTCATTTGTTTTTGCTCTTAACTGATCATTATCAAGGGCTTTTATATCTTCGTATGTAGCTTTTATCTTGTCAACAAATGGTTGTATTTTTTTTATATCTCTCGTTGATTTGTCCCCAAAGAGACTTTTAAGTATTTTGTTAAAATTCATTTTGTTCTTTTTATATTATATTGTAAATATTATTGTTTAAATTATACTTTTCGATTCTTTTAGGATGAATAAGCTTGGTGCTCTTATTTTTATTTTGTTAGATATACTTTTATTTAATAAGAAAATGGTATTATTTTCCCTTATATATATTCTTGATAATACATCGTATTGATTATTTTGCCAAGTTCTTTGTGCAGTAAGATATAGGTTATAATCTGTTTGATATAAACCTTTAGAGAGCTGTTTATAGACCTTTATTATAGATATTAGTTCTTCTTTATTCTCTTTTAGGTCTATTGACTTTGTTATATTTTCAATATTGGTGCAAGATAGGCTCGCTTTTAGGACATACTGGTAAGCCTGTGTTTCTACCCCAGTTGTTGTTAATATAACTAATAAGGCTGTTAGATATCTACTCATCAGTTTTTTGAAAGCTTTATATTTACTACTGCGTTATATAGCAAGAATAGTGCCATTAAATTTATAAAAGCAGGAATTTGCTGGAAATAATTTCCAATTAACCCCATTACAATCAATATAATCCATATCTTATATATTACTATTGATTTTTTTTGTTTTATCTTGTTAAACAAGATGATGAGTGGTAGAGGGTTGAAAAAACAAATAATAAAATTTATATTAACACATGGATGTTGTGAGAAAATCATGGCTGTTAATAAAATACCTATAGCAGCTGTTACTACTATGATGAAATTTTGCCATAACGGGATTAATTTTCTATATCTTATTTGTAGTGTAGTTAATGTTATACCTATGACAAACAAAATGATAGACGTTGCAATAGGGGATAAAAACGATTTATCTATAGATTCTTTATTAAAGATCTTCGCTGTAAGCTGGTTCGTTTTTATAACTAAAGGCTGTTTATTGTTACGTTTTATTTTTTCAAAATAATTCTTGAGGTTTTCTGGCAAAAAACGAGTGTACTTTATATTCTCAACATGTTTATCGGCCTTAACACCTAAAAGTATATCTTCGCCTAATTGATCCCACTTGTCAACCCAGTTCCATCTATGTATTAAGTTGCGAAATGTTGGTAAATTTGAGGTACTTGAATTTAATTGTGATATATTAGTATTTCTATTTATATTATCTAAAATAATGTTTTCTGCTCGTGTTGTACAATTGTCATAAAAGAAGTTATAACGGTATACGGTATTTTCAGGCTTTAAATTTTCATTTAGTGCTTTGTATATCTTGTATTTTTCCTCTTTTGTTAGATTAAGAACTTGTTCTGTAACTTGCCTTCCTTCATATTTATATTGCTCTATAAATAAATCCATAGGAATTGCTCCCACTTTATAGTCTGTTAGACCAAATATAAATCGTAGTATAAAATAGGGTTGGTCTTGAGAAAATAGTCCATAGTTTATTGCTATATCATTACCGTTTAACTTATCATTATATCGTATAGCTGTATGACCATATTGAGCCCATATCTCTTTCCCCGGTGAACATGTTAATAACGAAATATCAACTTCGTCTGAAAATGTTAAAGGCTGTGCATTTGCTACAGAAGATAAAGCATATACAGATATAATAACTATGATGTATTTTATTCCATTAAGCATAATTGTTTGGCAAAGATACAACAAAGATATTAGATATTAATGATTTTATTTATCTAAAATCAAAGAGGTATTTATATTTTTGTTATCTAATTTAATTTTAAAAGTAGTTTTAAAAGTGTAACTTTATATTCATGAGTTTCTGAAGTAAATTAATATAAAACCAGTTGGGAAAAATACAAATAACAATGTAAAAGCTATTAGTAACTATCTACTTAAGGTAAAATTAACGAGGATAATGATTTCTTTGTTATATGACAAGAAACAAATCATAAACAAAAATAAGAGATGCAACATATATGTACATCTCTTATTTATTTGTAATAACATTTTATTGTAATATATCAGAATACTACTTTTTTGCCATTCACAATATATATACCTTTACTTGGAGTTTCTACACGTACACCTTGTAAGTTATATATTGTATTTTTTTTATTTTTGTCAGTAATAGTTTTAATACTATTGGTGGTCCTTTTTAGTTTTCCTTTGAATGTGTATTCTATTTCACTTGTATAAGAATCAAGAAAAAGTCCAAATTTCAATTCCAAATCTCCGTTATTATTAACATAACTTTTATATGTATCATCAATATACCCACCGAGTATTATACTATAATGATTATCCTTTGTTTTAAATTCTCCATGAAGATTATTTATCAAACTTATTTCCCAAATGTTATTATTATGTTTTAGTTCACAATCTGTATAAGGTATTTCTGCAAAAGTATATTTACCTATTGTTATATCTTTTAATGCAATAACAGTATAATATCCTTGACCTTTTTTTATCTCTATGATTAGTTTCTTATCATTACCCTTTTGCTTTGTTTGATTTTTATTATTAAAAAGAATAGTAGTTGCAGTTCCCTCATATATACCATATATTTCAGAGATGTTATCTTGACTTGAATTTTGAGCTTTTGCAGCAACTATTTGCATACAGAATACAATTATTAACACTAAAATTTTGAAAAATTTTCTCATAAAAAAAACTCTTTATTGTAAAATATAATGATTAAGCTAAGCACTCACAGTGTTCAATGTCTCATGATAGACTGATTTTGAAACTTTGAATGCAAAAAAATAAGTGCAAAAGTAAATAAATGATATATTACTTAGAAAAACTTTTAGCAAAAAAATATTAATTGCCTACTTGTTAACAAAAATAATAATAAAAATAACATATTCTTGAACAAATTGGCTCCGCTATATAAAACATCCATAAACTTATTCTTAGAAAAACTCCATGATTTTCTCCAAATAATGTCCATAGTGTACATTTACAAGTGTTAGCTCTTTATTAAAAAATATGTTTTTCCCGTGTCTATCTATGAGCTACATACTATTATACTAAATTATATGTATTGCGTACAGCTTATGGTAAACGGCATTTTAAATTTTAGATGAATAGTAGTATGTATTAATCAGTATAATATGTGGACTAATGAGCTATTATTGCGATGAGTTGAAATAAAAATAAATTTATTACATTGTAGCTTAAAAAATATATATATCTTTTTATTTACCATTTTTATGCTTAACTTTGCAAAGTTATATTAAACAGAAAAGTATATATTAATGAAGAGATTACTCCTATTTTCGCTATTAGTTACAATATCTTTAAAAATTTGGTCTCAGAGTGGAACAAACTCACCTTATAGCCAATTTGGTTTGGGTATACTTAATCCAAACATAACTAGTTTTAATAAAGGAATGAGTGGCGTGGGCTATGGTTTTCGTACTGGAAATCAAGTTAACCACCAAAATCCAGCTTCTTATTCTTCAATTGATTCATTGTCATTTATTTTTGATGCAGGAGTTAGTTTACAGGTATCTAATTTTACAGAGTTAGGGAAAAGTAAAACCGCACGTAATTCAAATATTGATTATGTAGTAGCAGCTTTTAGAGCTTATAGGCACTTAGGAGTAAGCTTTGGTATGCTTCCTGTAACCAATGTAGGATACAACTACAAAACAGTATCAGATGTTAATCATATATCTACAACTTATGATAAACCTGTCTCATATACTAATAGATATTTTGGAAGTGGAGGTTTAAAACAAGTATATTTAGGATTAGGCTGGGAGCCATTGCGAGGTTTATCTTTAGGTGTAAATGCTGGATATTTATGGGGAAATATTTTACGTAATGTGGAAAACTCTTATAGTGATAGGCATATAAATACAGTTATGAAGCATTACAATCTCGAAATCCGTAGTTTTGATGTAGATTTAGGACTTCAGTATTCTCAAAGATTAAATACTAAAAATAGTGTAACATTAGGACTATTTTATTCTTTAGGTCATCCGCTTAATGGTAAACAGGAATGTAGTATTATTTCTAATAACTTTTTGACAGGTGTAATGGACTCTACGTGCTATTTTATAAATAATGTTTACAGTTTGCCACAAACATTTGGAGCAGGATTGATGTATAACCATAATAATAAACTGACAATAGGTGCTGATTATGAACTTCAACGATGGAAAGGCATAGAAATGCCAGAGTTATTAAGAATAGGCGGAGAACATAAATTTTTGTTAGTGAATAATAATTTTCTTAATTCCAATAGGTTTTCAATAGGTGGAGATTATTGTCGAGGAGAACGATATAGAGGAATTTGGAATAGAATACATTACCGCATAGGAGCCAGTTATGTTACACCTTATGTTAATATAGCAGGGAAAGAAGGTCCACGTTATATATCTGCCTCTTTAGGATTTGGAATACCTATTATAAATACTCTTAATAACCGTAGTTGGCTTAATATAAGTGCCGATTGGATTAATCGTTATGCTCATGATATGATAAACGAAAATATTTTTAGAATAAATATTGGGTTTACTTTTAATGAAAGATGGTTTGCGAAATTTAAAGTTAAATAATTTGACTATTGAAAATATAAAATATACATTAATTAGTATTTTATATTTACTTTTTTTGTCAGTAGTACTTTCTTCCTGTAGTGAATCCCAAAAGCATACTGCCCCTGCAATAAGTCCACGTGATTCTGTTTCAGTAATGACAACTTATGGTGTCAATACTTTAATCTCAGATTCAGGCGTTATAAAGTATCGTTTAATAACAGAGGAGTGGGATGTAAATGAAAACAAGAAGCCTTCACGTTGGACTTTCAATAAAGGTATTTTGCTTACACAATTTAATTTACGAAAGCATGTAGTTGGCTATATTCAATGCGATACCGCAATTTATTACGATAAAGTTCGTAAATGGGTTTTACGTGGTCGCGTTAGAATACATACATCAAAAGGAATAGAATTTTATAGTCCAGAACTTTATTGGGATGAACAAAATCATAAGATTTGGTCTTATAAGTATTCACATATAAAAACCCCTACAATGGAATTGGAAGGGAATAGATTTACAAGTACAGAGGATATGAGTGAGTATGAAGTGTTTAAGACAAAAGGTTGGACACTTTATCGTGATTCAGAATCTTCAAGTAATATGTTTTCAGATAATACTGCCCCTATTGACAGTACAGTTACTGTAGATAAGTTTAAGGGATTAAAACTATTAAAACGATAATTATTATAGTGTGGAGATAAACTATATTATAGGGATAATACTTACATTAGCGTTTTCAGCTTTCTTTTCAGGAATGGAAATAGCTTTCGTTTCTAGTAACCGGTTATTAGCCGAAGTAGATAAAAACCGTAATGGTATAGCGCAAAAATGTTTACAGAAGTTTTATAACCATCCAAATAGTTTTGTGTCAACACTCTTAGTTGGAAACAACATTGTATTAGTGTTATATGGTATCTTTTTTGCATCGTTATTAAATAAAACACTTTTTTCGTCTTTATCTCCTGTTGCACAAGTTATAGCAAATACTATAATTTCCACACTTATTGTAATATTCACAGGAGAGTTTATCCCTAAAGCATTATTTAAAAGTAATCCAAACTTTTTTCTTACATTTTTCTCTCCGTTAGCATTTCTTTTTTTTATAATTTTATGGCCAATAAGCTATTTTTCTACCTCTATTTCTAAGTTATTACTTCGACTTGTAGGAGTACATATACCTTTAGAAAATAGTAATACTACTTTTACAAAAATAGACCTTGATTACTTACTTGAAAATTCTATAAATCAAAATAAAGATAGTGGCTCCAAAATAGAAGATGAAGTAAAAATATTCCATAATGCTTTAGATTTTACAGACACAAAAATTCGTGATTGTATGATTCCGCGTACAGAGATTAATGCAGTAGACTTATCATGCTCTTTAGATATTCTTATGCAAAAATTTATTGAAAGTGGTAATTCAAAGATAATAGTCTACAATAATGATATAGATCACATACAAGGTTACATACATTCTTCGGAGATGTTTAAGAATCAAAATTGCTGGAAAAATCATATTCGTTCATTACCATTTGTCCCAGAGACAATGCCAGCTCAAAGATTAATGCACCTTTTTTTGCAAAAAAAGAAAAGTATCGCTATTGTAGTTGATGAATTTGGAGGAACCAGTGGAATTGTTTCTTTGGAAGATATTGTTGAGGAGATATTTGGAGAGATAGAGGACGAACATGATAAATACAGTTATATAGCTAAACAAGTTTCTGATAATAACTATTTACTTTCTGCCCGTTTAGAAATAGAAAAGATAAATGAGCTTTTTAATCTAAAACTTCCAGAAAGTGAAGAATACATGACATTAAGTGGATTAATTTTATATAACTATCAAAGTTTCCCCAAACTAAATGAGATAGTTAAAATAGGTTGTTATGAAATGAAAATATTAAAGATGACAAGAACTAAAATAGAATTAGTACAATTACGGGTTACTGAATAGTTATATTAGATATTCAATTTGTAATATAATTTTGTCTAATTATATGTAGCTAATTAGTTTAGTAATATCATAATATATAAAATTATTAATAAAAATGGTATTTATTAATCTTTTTATTTGTACTTTTGTAAACAATTTTAAGATTTTAGGAAGTATAAAAATAAATTAAAATAATAAAATGGCAGCATTAGGAAAAATTCGAAGCCGCGGAGTTGCTCTGATGATTGTAATCGGTGTAGCTTTGTTTGCATTTATAGCTGAAGAAGCTTTTCGCTCTTGTAGTGGACTAAAAGGTGAGGCACGTCAGCAAATAGGTGAAATATTAGGCAAAAAAGTTAGTGTTCAAGAGTATCAAAAGTTATTAGATGAGTATCAAGATGCTATTAAATTCACTACGCAAAGAGACAATATATCAGAAGCTGAACTTAATCAAATAAAAGATCAAGTATGGCAGCAATTAGTGTCTAATAGAGTAATAGAAAATGAAGGCGAAAAAATAGGTTTAACAGTTACAGAGCAAGAAATTCAAAATATTCTTAATGAGGGAACTAATCCTGTTCTTGCACAAACTCCATTTGTTAATCAACAGACAGGTCGTTTTGATGTCAATATATTAAAACAATTTATTGATAACTATAAAAAAGCAGCAACAGAAAATCCGCAGCAAGCAGAACAAATGAAACCAATATATAATTATTGGTTATTTGTTGAAAAGAATTTGCGTTCTCAATTGTTAGGGCAAAAACTACAAGGTCTTTTATCAAGTTGTGTACTATCTAACAAAGCAGAAGCAAAACTTGCTTTCACAGATGAAAACCAAGAGTCACAAATTCAGTTAGCCGCATTCCCATATAGTTCAGTTAAAGATTCAGAGATAAAAATTACTGACAATGACATTAAAGCTAAGTATGAAGAACTAAAACCCATGTTTCGTCAAGTTGTTGAAAGCCGAGATATAAAGTATGTTGATTTTCAGATTAAAGCAAGTAAAACTGACCGCAATGAAATCCAAAAAGAAATGTCAGCTTATCAAAAGCAATTAGCTACTGTATCTGATCCTTCTTCATTAATAAGTAAAAGTGGAAGCATTATCCCGTATCTTGGCATTCCAGTTAGTAGTGCTGCTTATCAGGCATATCCAGATATAGCAAGTAAGATAGATTCTTTATCAGTTGGAACTACAGCTGTAACAGAAAATAAAGCCGATAATACATTAAATATAGTCAGAGTTTTTAATAAGCAACAACTTCCTGATTCTATACAATTTCGTCAAATTCAAGTAGCAGCAACAACTCCTGCACAGGCTAAGGTAAAAGCAGACTCTATACAAAAAGCATTAGCATCAGGAACAGACTTTGAAAAAATAGCTAAGCGTTATGGGCAGACAGGAGAAAAGACTTGGCTTACAGGTGCACAATACGAAAGTGCAACATCAATGAATAAAGATAATCGTACTTATCTAACAGCCATATTAAATGGCAAAGTAAACGCTATACAAAATCTTTCATTAACTCAAGGAAGTGTAGTTATTCAAGTTTTAGATAAAAAGGCTATAAAGACTAAAACGATTGCAGCAATAATAAAGAAGACAATAGATTTTTCTAAAGAAACTCGTAGTTCTGCTTATAATAAATTTGCTGAATATGTCGCAAAGGGAGTTGATTTAGCTTCCCTTGAAAAATATGCAAATAAATTTGGTTATAGAGTTCAAGAACAAAAAAATGTATCCACCAGTCAGCATGATGTTGCAGGTGTAAGAGGTACAAAAGATGCATTAAAATGGATATTTGAGGCCAAAGAAGGCGAAATATCTCCATTATATGAATGCGGTGATAATGACCACTTTATGGTTCTTTGTTTAACTAATATACATCCAAAAGGCTATCGTCCATTGGATGATCCTGAGGTAAAAGAGAAAGTCCGTGCAGAGGTTTTAAAAGATAAAAAAGCGGAACTTCTTATGGCTCGTTTAAAGGGTGTTAAATCTATTGCAGCTGCTAAGGCAAAAGGAGCAAAGATTATGCCTATAAGTCAAATTACATTTGCTTCACCTGCATTTATCCCTGCTATTGGTATGGTTGAGCCTGCAATATCAGGCGCAGTTGCTTCTACATCAGTAGGTAAGATGGTTAGTCATCCTGTGAAAGGACAAGGTGGAGTTTATTTATTCCAAGTTATTAGCAAAAAGATGAGACCAGGAGTAAAATTCAATGAATTAGCTCAAATGCAACAATGCATACTGAAGAATAGTCAGATAATTGGCAACTTTATGCAAGACTTAGTAATGAAAGCAAATATTGTTGATAATCGATATTTATACTTCTAAATATATTAATGGTTAATAAATGAGAATAAGGTTGGTTTCCTATTATTGGATTCCAACCTTATTAATTTTAAATAAAATATATCTATAAAGAAAAGTTCAATTTGTAATTTTGTACTTGACATGTATAAAAAATAATATCTATTTACCAATATATCTATATGTTATCAATCTATACAATGTTATATATGCTAATAATTTTTGTAATTATAGCAATTATCATAATCATTTTAAACCTAATACATATTAAAAGGTGTTGTATAGCATTGTCAAGAGAAATAAAAAGTATACAACCTTATAGTTCAGTTAAAAAAGAAAAATGTTATAAAGGAAAAATATCAAATGATAAATTTACAGTATTTATTGATATTCCAACAGACTTAAACAATACTTTTAATACAAATTTCATATCAGCATCACAAGAAGAAGATTTTATAAATTATTATTATTTATATTTTCAAAAAGCACATTTGTTGCTTAAGAAGGCAAAGATATTCCATTTTACTCTACCTTCAATATTATCAAAATTTTTAAAAGATTTTGATAATATAAATAGTAATATTAAACGACATAACGATTCTATTATAAGGTTCATACTTAATGAAAATAAATATTTTTTTGATCACTGCCTTAAATATCCTTTAGATACTCAACAACGACGTTCTATAGTTTCAGAAGAAGATAATTGTTTGGTTGTTAGTAGTGCAGGTAGTGGAAAAACATCTTCTATTGTTGGAAAAGTTAAATACTTAACAAAAATAAAAGGAATTTCACCTAATAAAATTTTACTTATTAGTTATACTAATAAAGCAGCAGCTGAACTTACAGAACGGATAGATAAAAGAGGATTAAAAGGTTATACATTTCATAAATTAGCATTAGATATAATTGCGAAAACAACAGGTTTCAAACCATCTATATGTGAAAATACAGATTCAGTATTTATTGCTATTTACCACAACCTACTAAAGAGTGATGATTTTAAAAAAAATGTAGTAGACTACTTTTTTAATTATAAAGTAAATGAAGAAGACTGGGAAAAACGTAAAAATGAACGCCGAAAAAATTTATCAGAGCAAAAACATCTACGGTTAAAAGCCTTATTTCCCGATATGGATGGTAATACTGTATGTTTGAAAAGCGAACAAGAATATAAAATATGTTCTGCATTATCAATATTGGGAGTAAAATATAGATATGAAGAACCTTATGAGCATCAACTGTCTGATGAAAGGCACTCTCAATATTGTCCCGATTTTTCTATATACTTTGATAAAGATGGAAAGACAAAGCGAGTATATTTAGAACACTTTGGAATAGATGAACACAATCTTGTTCCCACTTGGTTTGCAAAAGATAAAAATATGACATATGAGGCTGCAAATCAAAAATATAATGATGGTATAACTTGGAAAAAGGAAGCTCACAAAAAATTTGGAACTCAATTATTAACAACATCAAGTGCAGATTTTCACTACTATGAAATAAAAGATAAACTAAAGGATATATTGAAAACTGCGGGTGTACCAATACACGAAAAAAGTGAAAAAGAATTATATTCCTTAGTTTTCCCAAAAGGTAGTAAACAAGAAAAAGCTTTTATAAGGCTTATAGTTACGTTTGTAACATTATTAAAATCAAATTGTAAATCAATTGACGAAATTTTAGGGCAAGCTATAAATGTAAAAGATCAGCGCAGTGTTTTTATTATTGATAAGATATTTAAGCCAATATATGAACAATATACCCAAGCATTAAATTCTGATAAGAAGATAGATTTTACAGATGCAATTATTGAAGCTACAAAAATATGTAATACTTTGCACCCAATTGAATATGATTATATTATCGTAGATGAATTTCAAGATATATCAATTGATCGCTACAACTTTTTGAAATCGTTACGAAATGGAACGAAACCTGCAAAACTGTATTGTGTAGGTGATGATTGGCAATCTATCTATAGATTTTCAGGAAGCGATATGGCAATATTTAATAACTTTGCTAATTATTTTGGAAAGACGGAGATAAACAAGATAGAAACAACCTATAGGTTTGGTGAACCGTTAGTTTCACTATCCACTACATTTATTCAACGTAATAAATTACAAATACAAAAAAACATACATCCATTCTCTACAGATATAAAAACCGAATTAGAATTTTGCCCTTATGATAGACGTGACTACTGCAATATAATTGGTAAACTAATATCTTCTATTCCAAAGAATAAATCTATTTTTCTGTTAGGTCGATATTCTTTTGATGACTATTATCTATCCTTTATGTATAAAGGTATAAAAGAGGGCAATAGATTTTACTATTTAATAGGAAGTAGGAAAATAGAATTCTTAACAATACATAAGTCAAAAGGGCTTGAAGCAGATTATGTTCTATTACTTCAATGTAACAAAGACACTTATGGTTTTCCTTCCCTTGTTAGTGATGACCCTGTGCTTAATTATGTTCTAACTGAGAGTGATAAACTTCCTTATGGTGAAGAACGAAGATTATTTTATGTAGCTATGACACGAGCAAAGATTAAAACTATCGTTTTATATGATAAACGATTCCCTTCTGTCTTTGTAAATGAATTACTTCATCCTGAACAGTATTCAGAAATCAATTATATAAAACATCCTAATGCAAATAAAAAGTGGACAAGAGCAGCAGACAAATTTTTAATTACATTATATAATGAAGGTAAGAGTGTAAAATATATATCTGCTAAGATGGGTCGAAGTCAAACTTCAATTGTAATGAGATTGAATAAACTAATTCCTTAGTAATAAAAACTTTTGTAACTTTGCACATCATAAATTATAATATTTAATATGTCATATTTATCCGATAAAGGCAAAAAAGTTTCTTCTGTTTCTTTTGGAGAAATGAAATCAACTGGGGAAAAAATTGCTATGATGACAGCTTATGACTTCACTATGGCATCACTTTTAGATGAAGCGGGTATAGATTCTTTGTTAGTAGGCGACTCTGCTTCAAATGTTATGTGTGGCAATTCAACTACTATCCCAATTACGTTAGATGAGATGATTTACCATGCTCGTAGTGTAGTTCGTGGCGCAAAAAGAGCATTAGTTGTTTGTGATATGCCTTTTGGTAGTTATCAGGTAAGTTGTGAGGAAGCTGTACGCAACGCTGTTAGGATAATGAAAGAGAGTGGGGCAGAAGCTATTAAATTAGAAGGTGGCATTGAAATGGTAGATCGTGTTAAAGCAATAGTATCTGCAGGCATACCTGTTGTAGGCCATTTAGGGCTAACACCTCAAAGTGTTCATCGTTTTGGCGGATATTCACTTAGAGGACAGAGTGTTGAAGAGTCAAATAAACTTTTATCTGATTCAAAGGCCTTAGATGATGCAGGCATTTTTGCTTTAGTTTTAGAAAAAATTCCTGCAACACTTGCTAAACAAATTACAGACAATATTTCTGCTGCCACTATAGGAATAGGAGCAGGTAATGGCACAGATGGTCAGGTGTTAGTTAGTACAGATGCTTTAGGATTTAATAAAGATTTTAATCCTAAATTTTTACGTAAATTTGCAGATGTTCGAGGCTGTATAATAAATGGGGTAAACAACTATGTTTACAATGTTCGTAGTGGATCATTTCCATCAAAAGAAGAATCATACGGTAATATATAGAAACAAGATTACTATCTAAAACGAAATCTCCATGAATAGAGAAGAAAAGGGAAAACAAAAGTATACAACTATAGTATCAATATGTGCGGGAATATTATTTTTTGGTTCATTATTGTTATTTTACTTAATGGCAACTCGTGACATGGCACCACCTCGCAAATATTCAGTAGATATGTCAGGAACGGTTATAGGAGTTGATACAACTCATAAACTTCCTGTACTTACAAAAGATGAAGCAAAACAAGTTGAAATAAAGGAACGCAAAAAAATTGATTACGTAAAAGAACCAAAAGAAAATAATGAACCAGCGAACACAGAAACAGATCCTATTATTGTTCCATCAATACCACCATCAAAAGAGTCAGAAGTAGATGATAACAATAAAAAAGTAGACGACCAGCCAGAAATTAAAGTACCTAAAGTAGAACTAACAGAAAAGCCTCATTAAGCTAACGAAGATTGCTTTTACTATAAAAAAATAGTAAAGTAATTTGAAAAATTATAAGAAATTATTTTAATTTTAGTATTTTAGGCAAAGCATTAGATAAGTCCAAATATGTACGTTCAAAATTATTAGTATACCATGGATCATCAACATCTCTGTCTTCGCCTATAAGATTCATAATTAACTGTATTTTTTTACTTTTATCTTCGATGCCAAGCATTTTTAACCACCGAAGGTTATTTCTATCCATAGCAAAAATATAATCAAAGTAACAATAATCCTCTATAGTTATTTGTCTTGCAGTATGTCGTGTAAATGGAATTCCGTGTTTTTCTAAACATTTTTTTGCTGGTGTATACATATCATGTCCTATCTCTTCAGTTGAAGTAGCCAAACTACTTATTTCAAATTCCTCTGTTCTACCTGCATTTTTGACAATGTTCTTAAATATGAATTCTGCCATTGGACTACGACAGATATTTCCATGGCATACAAATAAGATTTTATATTTCTTCATATTAGTTTATAATATTCATTTAAAGGTAAACGAAATCTATCACCACGTACACCACCAATGCCTCTAATGCCACAAGTTATTATCATAGAAACTTTACTCTCTTTTGGTAAATTAAGTATTTTTTTTACCCGAAACTCATCAAATCCCTCTAATGGGCAAGTATCATAACCCCTCTCGCTCATAGCGAGCATAAATGTTTGAATAGCTAACGCACAGCTTTTATGTACAACAGTATTAATATCTGCTTCTGTTACGTTACGTGGTATAGGTCGTTTAAAGCCTATAAAAGTAGTTAAAACTTTTCTGAAAAGTCCAAGTAGTCCCCAACACCGTTTATAGGTTAGCGGTATTAACTTTTTATAATACTTATTTTGTAATTCTATATGGTGTATTTGTTTATCTTTCGGACTATTATTTTTTATTTCTTCTATATTAGCAGCCAATACAGCATTTGCATGCGATTTCCATTTATCTTGACGAGTTACAAAAATAACCATTTGCTTACAAGTTCTTGCACTTCCTTGTCCTAAGCAGGCAATAGATAATTCTTGTAATTTTATAGGATTAATAATATGATAGGCTTCCCATAGTTGCATATTAGAACTTGTTGGAGATAAAGTAGCTAACCTTATACATTCCTTAACTGCATTAACATCAATAGGTTTATCTGGATCGTAGCGCCTTACAGCTCGTCTATGTAGTAAAATTTCTTCTAATGTCATAATTTCTATATATAATTCTACAAATATAAAAATTTCATCGGTCATTATGTAGAAATAAATTGCTAATTGGTTATTATTTAACTTACATTAAAACATATAGTTAATAATAAATTATTATTTTTGTAATAAATATATTTATAATCTATGATTGGTAAAGTAATATCGCTATATGAGCTTAATTCAATTGTAAAGGATGTTATTGACCAAACAATAAATCAATATTTTTGGGTTGAAGCAGAAGTAGCAAGTGCTAGAGAAAATAAGGGGCATTTATATTTAGAACTAATACAAAAAGATGATAGTAATAACGATATTATAGCTCAAGCAAATGCTATATGCTGGAGTAGGGAGTGGTATTTAATATCTGCTAAATTTCAACAAATCACAGGTATAAAGGTTAGAGCAGGTATAAAAATAATGGTACAAGTATATGCTAGATTTCATCAGCGATATGGTTTCTCATGGAATATAACTGATATAAATTCAGAATATACTATGGGCAATATGGCACGAAAGCGTCAAGAAATAATACAACGATTAAAAAATGAAGGAATATTTGACTTACAAAAAGACCTTTCATTATCCAAATTTGCGCAACGAATAGCTATAATATCATCTAAAACAGCAGCAGGATATGGTGATTTTATTAATCAATTAAAAAACAACAATTATGGCTTTGCGTTTACTACAGAATTATTTCCTGCAATTATGCAAGGCGATCAAGTTGAAAGCACTATAATTAACGCACTTAATAGAATTGCTAACAAAGAAGATGATTTCGATGTTGTAGTAATAATAAGAGGCGGAGGAGCTACAGCTGATCTTACAGGATTTGACACCCTACAACTTGCGGAAAACATAGCAAACTTTCCTTTACCTATAATTACAGGAATAGGTCATGAAAGAGATGAAAGTATTCTTGATATGATAGCAAATAAAAGAGCTAAAACTCCGACAGCTGCGGCAGAAATACTTATTGGTAATTTAGCAAATACCCTACAAATAATAGATGATGCTGAGATAAGGTTGAAACAAATAGTAAATGAAAAACTTAAATATGAACTTTTAAGAATTGAGAAACTAACTTCAAATGTTAGATTTCTTTTCTCTACAATGAAGGCAAAGGAAGAGACAAGATTAATTAATTATATAACATATATATACCAAAAAATTAAAGAGCAACTTCATTTTAAGCATCTAAATTTAGAAATACTATCAAATAAAATTAAACCAACCATACAAAATAAAATAGCAGACGAAAAGCATAGGATAGAGTCACTTAATCAAAGAATAGAAGCAATAAACCCACAAAGGCTATTGAAATTAGGATATTCTATCACTTATGCAAATGGTAAAATAGTAAAAGATACAGAACAAATAAAAGATGGAGATGAATTAAAAACAATCTTACAAACTGGAGCTTTAATTTCTATTGTAAAAAAGAAAATTAATAAATAAGATTCTGAAATAACATAATAAAAAAACATACAGAAAATGAAACAAAAAATAAAATATGAAACAGCTGTAAAGCAAATTGAAGAAATAGTAGAAAAATTAGAAAATGGAGAAATGGATATTGACGAAATGTCAACACAGCTAAAAAAAGCACAAGAATTAATTACAACATGTAGAAAAAAATTAATAGACACTGATAAGGAAATTAAGGAGTTATTAGAGATAAAATAACATAGTTGAAGCAAATATACTTATATATTTTGAACATATTTCATTTTAAATAATTGAATAATCAAATGTATTTATATATATTTGCCACAAATAATACATATTAATCGATAAAATAATACATTATGAAAAATTTAGATTGGACAAACCTATCATTTGGATATTTACCAACAGATTACAATGTACGATGCTATTATAGAAATGGTAAATGGGGAGAAATAGAAATTTCATCTGACGAATATTTAAAAATACATATGGCAGCTACATGCTTGCATTATGGTCAAGAAGCGTTTGAAGGATTTAAAGCATATAGATGTCCTGACGGGAAAGTGCGTATGTTTAGACCTGAGGAAAATGCTGCAAGGTTGCAAAGTACATGTAGAGGTATAGAAATGCCAGAAATTCCTACAGAAATTTTTATGGAAATGGCAAAAAAAGTAGTTGTTCTAAATCAAGAATATATACCTCCCTATGAGAGTGGAGCAACTTTATATATAAGACCTCTTTTAATAGGACTTGGAGCGCAGGTTGGGGTTAAACCTGCAAAAGAATATGTGTTTATGATATTTGCAACACCAGTTGGACCTTATTTTAAAGGTGGTTTTTCTACTAATCCCTACATGATAACACGAAGTTTTGACAGAGCTGCACCATTAGGAACAGGTAAATTTAAGGTTGGTGGTAACTATGCTGCATCACTAAGAGCTAATAGAATAGCACACGAAAAAGGATACGCATCAGAATTTTATTTGGACTGTAAAGAAAAAAAATATGTAGATGAGTGTGGAGCAGCTAACTTCTTTGGTATAAAAAATAATACTTATGTTACTCCTAAATCAACTTCCATATTACCATCTATTACTAATAAAAGTTTGATGCAAATAGCAAAAGACCTTGGATTAAAGGTTGAAGTGCGTCCTATACCTGAAGAAGAATTATCTACTTTTGAAGAAGCTGGAGCTTGTGGAACTGCTGCTGTGATATCGCCAATATCCCGCCTTGACGATATTGAATCAGGTACGACATACAATTTTGGAAATGAACCAGGTGCATGGTCAAGAAAATTATATGATATGCTTCGAGGTATTCAATATGGAACAATAGAAGACAAACATAATTGGGTAACTGTTGTTATTGAATGATATATATTAAGCAGTGTAAGTAGGTATTATTTTGTTTCTTAATACGAAGGGCTGATATCCAAGTAAGGAAGTCAGCCCTTTGTTGTTTTTTAGTAGTTTAATATGGGGAAAGCCTGATATAGAACATATATTTAATTAAAGGGCAAATAATAACGAAGGGTAGTGACACACGAGTATAGTGTACAAAGCGACAAAGTGCAATGGTAACAAAAAATATACAAAGTGTAGCAAAACAATAATTGTAAATAAAATTTACCTCCAAAATGAGATTATAAAATAGTTTAACTTAAAGCGTATAGACAGTTTAAGTTAAACGACCGAAGAGGTTTAAGTTAAAGCATTGAAACGATTTAAGAAGAAACGCAGTTGGGTTTTAACTTAAACGATTATCAGAGTTGTTTGCTATTTTGTAAGACCTTGTTTTATAGGTATTTATAATAGTATGTTTTATAGTAAAGGCTGCCCTTAAATATAGAATATTATTTACGGTATATAGCCGTTAAACAGCAATTTTTTTAAATACATTTTTGTATATATTTTTTATCTATCTTTAATGCTCCGATTGTGTTGGTTATTCCCCTGTATGTAACAATTAACCCTCGAATGATAAATTGAATAATTCCATTTTACGTTCGTTCTGCAATATTTTCTTTAGTCATTGTCTTGTCAATTTTATGAAACTGCAATCATAGTACCTTACAAAATTGTCATAGGGAATATTCCTATTATGTAATAGCAAATATATTTTACATAAATGAGAATACAGTGTTGCACTTTCTTGATGAAAGTGTTTTGTGTCAGTATGTTTTTATTATTTGTCTACGATTTTACAATACGAACTTTTGTAGACGATTTATAGTTATTTTTTAAGCAATCTTTATCAGTTTACCCGTTAAAATCTTTTTATGACCATCCATATAAGTAATTATTAACTTGGTTATTTTTAACTTAGTAGCATCTCTGCTTTCAATATAATAATAAAGATCTTTATCCCAAATCCAGTCACCTACATTTCCAAACTTTACAGGGCCTGTTCCGCTAAAATGTCCTCTACATCTTACATCACCAACATCATTTAATATCGCCCAATAAATATCTAAATATTTAACAGTTTGTTTGTTCAAGTTGGCGTAAGAAAGCTTAAAACAATTGAGAAAATTATTTTCAAGATTCCATGAATAATTAATAATAAAGCCAAAAGGAGCGATTTGTTTCAAATTATTAATACTTATATCATAAAATTTTTGATTCAAAATTTTAACATCATTTATTGAATTAAAGTTTCCATACGTCATTAAACTATCTTTAAATACATCTATATGATAAATAAAGTCCTTGTTATTTTTTAGTTCATCAGATATAAATGCAGCATGAATAACTGTTTGAGTTTGGTTGAATTGTAAATTATATTCAGTTAAATAAAATAAAGTATCACCAATTATTTTTATACAAAAAACAGAATCTAAATATTGAGTATCATTGCAACCATCTATTTCACAATTCACTTTAATTCCTTTTGTTGGTATGATACTCCAAATATGGTTATCTTTATACTCTTTACGTCTATTCTCTTTCTCTTCACTGATACGTTGTTGTTCTATTTTTAATTCTTCCAATCGTTTAACTTCAGCAATAGAATCTGCAATTTCTTTTTCACGTTTTAGTTTTATAGTATGTTCATGTTTCTTGTTAATCAACTGAAATCTTTTAGCAAGTACATCATTTACATTCGAAACAATAGTTGGAAGTTCTTTATCCTTAACCTTCGGAATGTTTTTATCTTGTTTTATGTTTTTAGCACTTTCGTCATTTAGTGTTATTTTATAATTTCCACTAAATGTCATAACATAAAGGTCATTATGCTTTTTATCAAAAGCATAAAATAACTCCACACTATCCACACTATCAACTAATTTATTTTCTACCTTATGAAATAATCCATCTGGTCCTTTATCGTATTTTACAATTATTTGCCGTTTTATAGAATTATACGAGGAATATTGGGCATAAGAACTTAATGGATTTGCAATAAACCATATAAGGACAGGTAAAACGCATAATTTAAAATTTAGGTTTGTCATAAAACTTAATTTTTGCAACTAATTAATATTTATTTTTTATCTATCTAATTTAGTTGTGGACAACTATAAACTAAATATCTAATATTCCACAAATGTACTCCTTTTTTTTCAAGACAAACTAAATGACAAGTAAACTTTACAAAAATCATCATTTAACGAGAGAAAAAATAATATATAAAACAAATTTTTGCCTTTATTAGATAAAATCATTATATTTGCATTCAATAATTATAACCTCGTTCCAACATGATAAATATAAATTGTGGAGGGACAATTAATACTTAAACAACATGAGAAAAGATGTTGAGATATTTGATCTCATCGAAAAAGAGCATCAACGCCAATTAAAAGGAATGGAGTTGATTGCATCTGAAAACTTCGTTAGTGATGAGGTAATGGAAGCTATGGGCTCCTGCCTTACTAACAAGTATGCAGAAGGCTATCCAGGTAAGCGTTACTATGGTGGATGTCAAGTTGTAGATGTTGTGGAAACATTATGTATCGAACGCCTAAAAGAAATTTTTGGCGCATGTTGGGCTAATGTACAACCACACTCTGGAGCACAAGCTAATCAAGCTGTGTTAGCTGCTATACTTAAGCCTGGCGATAAATTTATGGGACTTGACTTGAATCATGGTGGACACTTGTCTCATGGTAGCCCAGTAAATAATTCTGGTATTCTCTATCATCCTATACCTTACCAACTTGATAAGGAAACAGGAAGAGTAGACTATGACAAAATGGAGGAATTGGCACATGAGCATAAACCAAAATTAATTATTGCTGGTGCATCTGCCTACAGCCGTGAGTGGGACTACGAACGTTTCCGTAAAGTAGCTGATGAAGTTGGAGCTATATTTATGGTAGATATGGCACATCCTGCAGGTTTAATAGCAGCAGGTCTACTTAAGAACCCAGTTAAATATGCTCATATAGTAACAACCACAACACACAAAACATTACGTGGTCCACGTGGTGGTGTTATAATGATGGGCAAAGATTTTGATAACCCATGGGGTATAACAACACCTAAGGGAGTTATTAAAAAGATGAGTCAAATTCTTGACTCTGCAGTATTCCCAGGTAATCAAGGTGGTCCATTGGAACACGTTATTGCAGCTAAAGCTGTTGCATTTGGTGAAATACTACAACCAAGTTGGAAAGGATATGCTACACAAGTAAAGAAAAATGCTGCAGTATTAGCAGACGAACTTGTTAGACGTGGATATGGAATAGTATCTGGTGGTACAGATAACCATTCTATGTTGTTAGATTTAAGAACAAAATTCCCAGAATTAACAGGAAAAGTAGCAGAAAATGCACTTGTAGCTGCCGATATAACTGTAAATAAAAATATGGTTCCATTTGATACACGTTCAGCATTTAAGACATCAGGAATACGTCTTGGAACAGCTGCTATGACAACACGTGGTATTAAAGAAGACCTTATGTTATTAGTTGCAGAACTAATAGACACTGTTTTAACTTCACCAGACGATGATAAAGTTATAGCAAGTGTTCGTGAAAAAGTTAATTCAACAATGAAGAACTATCCTTTATTTGCATATTAACAAACACTAATATAGCAAAAATTTCTCATAGCATAAACTCCTTTGATCTATAAATAGGTCAAAGGAGCTTTTTTATTATAATAGAATATTGTTGAATGAAATGTACAAAAGGAAAATTATTCTTTTAGACATTTATCAAGTTCATCACATATAGCTTGTTTATCCATATCACGCCCTATAAACACCAATTTTTGCATTCTATCACCATAAGGCTCTTCCCAATCTTTTTCTAATTTAGGATTTTTTGCAAGAAACTCTATAAGTTCTTCTTTTGGCATAGTGGCATACCACTGTCCTGCATTACGTAAACTTACTTGTTTTCCAGCTTGCTCAAAAACATAACATATATCTTTTTCATTTGAAAAATAACATAATCCTTTGCAACGTATAATACTCTTATTCCATTTACGTGCAACGAAATCATCGAACAAATTTATATCGAATGGCTTGCGGCGATAATAAACAAATGTTCCTATATTATATTCTAATGCTTCGCCACTTTCTTCATTCTCTATTCCATGCTCATGGTGATGATGCTCATGGTGGTGTTCCTCATGATGTTCTGGCTCATCACCTTCAATAGCTGCAATCCAAGAAGCAGAAGTAGCGACACTATCAAAATCAAATGCGTGAGTATTTAATATACGATTAAAATCAACATCCCCATAGTTGCATTCTATTATTTCAGCTTTAGGTTGCAATGATCGTATTATTTGTTTGACTACTGCCAAATCTTCAGGTTTTACATCAGCTACTTTGTTAAGTAAAATAGTATTGCAAAACTCTATTTGTTGTATAAGAAGATTTTCAATATCGTCTTCGTCTAAATTTTTCTTTAATAAGTCATTACCTTTAGAAAACTCATCTCTCATCCTACAAGCATCAACAACAGTAACGATGGAGTCTAAAACAGCAATTCCATCACGTGCCATTCCTGGATAAACTTGGGGATAGCTACATATTGTTTGTGCTATTGGAGCAGGTTCGCACACTCCACTTGCTTCTATTACAATATAATCAAATTTATTTGATTTAATAATATCGCTTAATTGTTTTACTAAATCAACTTTTAGAGTACAACAAATACACCCATTTTGAAGTGCTACTAAAGAATCATCTTTTTGGTCAACAATACCTCCTTTTTCTATTAAATCAGCATCAATATTTACTTCGCCAATATCATTAACAATAACTGCAAATTTTATCCCCTTTTTATTTGATAAAATTTTATTAACTAAAGTTGTTTTTCCACTGCCAAGGTAACCTGTTAAAAGCAGTACTTGTGTTTTTTTAATATTCATATTATTATATGTTTTAATATATAGTTATCATAAAACAACAATTATGCCATAAGTATATATGATAATTTAATTAAATTAAAAATTAATCCATACGTGAGCGGTAATCAGAATAATTGAATCTTTTTAATATTTTAAGTTCGCCATTAGAACGTAATAGTGCTATTGATGGGTGGGTTATTCCATTAAACATTGTAGTCTTAACAGTTGTATAATGGAGCATATCATCAAAGACTATAGTTTCTCCTATTTGCAATTCATGATCGAATTGCCAATATCCAAGCCAATCGCCACTCAAACAACTATTGCCGCCTAATCTGTACACATTTTTCTTTTCTTTATAGCTATCATCTACAATTTTAGCACCATATACAATAGGTTGATAAGGCATTTCAAGACAATCGGGAGTATGACAAGTAAAGCTGATATTAAGTATAGCTGTAGCTATACTTTCATTGAAAACAATATCTACTACTTGTGCTACTAATATCCCTGTTTGCCAAGCAAATGCACTGCCTGGTTCAAGTATAATATTTAGGTGGCTCCAACGATTTTTAAAATCAGTTAATAGATAAATCAATTTATCTATATCATATCCTTTCCTTGTCATAAGATGACCTCCACCAAAATTTATCCACTTTATTTGGTTGAACCATTTATCAAATAATAATTCTATATGGTTAAGAGTCCTTTCGAAGACGTCGCTTCCACTCTCACAATGGCAATGTACATGAAAACCTTCTATATCATTAGGCAAATATTGTGGTAGTTCATCTGCTGTTATTCCAAATCGTGTACCAGGTGCGCAAGGGTTATATAATAGTGTATCTACTTCTGAATATTGAGGATTAATACGTATACCAATACTTAAGTTTGAATTGTGTTCTTTTACCCTTTCATGTAGACGTCTATACTGACTAATAGAATTGAAAACTAAATGGGAAGAATATTTTGCAATCTCATCTATTTCATAATCGGTATAAGCTGGTGAATATGTATGAGTAGGACTACCAAACTCCTCAAAACCAAGTTTTGCTTCATATAGTGAAGATGCTGTTGTTGCAGAAATATATTCTCTAAAAATAGGAAAAGTACGCCATAAAGAATATGCTTTAAACGCTAAAATTATATTTACATCAGCTTTCTTTGCAACATTTTTAATAAGAGCCAAATTTTTTCTTAGTGCATCTTCATACAATATATACATAGGTTTCTTAAAAGATGCCAATAATGATAAATTTATTTTCATATTGCAAATATAACTATTAATTTGTAACAATAAGAAAAAATATTTACCTTTGCATTTGAAAATAAAAAATAGTATTTACATAAATATAAGATTTCTTCTATAACTAAATGTAATATTAAGATAGTAATTATTAAATCATTATTTTTATATATAATAAGTTATTTCATACTATTTTATTCTGCATGACAAAATCAAAAACTATCATATCGATTTAATTTATATAACAAATGAGTGAACAAAACTCTTTTTTAGTATTTTCTGGTACAAAATCAAGATACCTTGCTGAAAAAATATGCACAAGCTTAGGCTGTCCTTTGGGAAAATCTTTAATGACACGCTTTTCAGATGGTGAATTTGTTGTATCGTATGAACAAAGTATTAGAGGAAAAGATGTCTATTTAATTCAAAGCACATTTCCTAACTCGGACAACCTTATGGAATTATTGCTAATGATAGATGCAGCTAAACGAGCTTCTGCAAAAACGATAAATGCTGTAGTTCCTTATTTCGGTTGGGCAAGACAAGACAGAAAGGATAGACCAAGAGTAAGCATAGGTGCAAAACTTATAGCAGATCTATTGGGTGTTACAGGAATAGATAGACTAATAACTATGGACTTGCATGCTGACCAAATACAAGGATTCTTTGATGTTCCTGTAGATCACCTTTATGCAAGTGGAGTGTTATTGCCATATGTACAAAGTTTAAAACTTAAAGATTTAGCTATAGCGAGTCCTGATGTTGGAGGTTCAAAACGAGCTAATACGTATGCAAAATATTTTGGATGTCCATTAGTTTTGTGTAATAAAACTCGGGCGCGTGCTAATGTTGTTTCATCTATGCAGATTATCGGAGATGTTAAAGATAAAAATGTTATATTAGTTGATGACATTGTTGATACTGCTGGTACAATAACCAAAGCTGCAGATATAATGAAAGAGGCTGGTGCCAAAAGTGTACGTGCATGTGCATCACACTGTGTAATGAGTGGACCAGCAACAGAACGTATTGAAGCATCTGCACTTGAAGAAATAGTTTTCACAGACTCTATACCATATACTTCACGATGCTCAAAAGTAAAACAAATATCGGTTGCAGATATGTTTGCAGATACTATTCAGCGTGTAGTTAACAATGAAAGTATTTCATCACAATATTTGATTTAAAATAAAATATTTGCTTTGATTATATAAATTTAAAAATAGGTCGGACTTTTTATTGTTCGACCTATTTTCAAAATAATGTATATAGAAAATTACATATAATGGAAAAACATAATTTTGTAAATATTAAAACATTAGATAAGGACTATATTATGTACCTTATTAATATGATAAAAGAGTTTGAAAAGCATCCGAATAGAGAAATTCTTAAAGGTAAAATAATTGCTACATTATTTTATGAGCCTTCAACAAGAACACGACTTAGTTTTGAAACAGCAGCCAATAGATTAGGAGCAAAAGTAATAGGTTTTACTGATGCAAAGGTTTCAAGTGTTAGTAAAGGTGAGACCTTAAAAGATACAATTCTAATGGTTAGTAATTATGCAGATGCAATTGTAATGCGACACTATTTGGAAGGTGCTGCTCAATATGCTGCAGAAATAGCTCCTGTTCCAATAATTAATGCAGGAGATGGTTCTAATCAACACCCATCACAGTGTCTACTTGATTTATATACAATATATCAAACACAAGGAACTTTAAACAATTTAAACATATTGCTTGTAGGCGATTTGAAATATGGAAGAACTGTACACTCTTTGATAATGGCTATGAGACATTTTTCTCCAACATTTCATTTTCTATCACCTAAAGAATTAGAACTGCCAGAAGAATATAAAATATATTGTAAAATAAATAATATTAAATATGAACAACATCATGATTTTAGCAAAGAGCTGATAGCAAAATCGGATATAATATATATGACAAGAGTGCAGAGAGAGCGATTTACTGATATAATGGAATATGAAAAAGTTAAAGATACTTACATATTACATAATGATATGCTTAGTTCTGCAAAATCTAATATGCGCATATTACATCCTTTACCACGCGTTAACGAAATAGATTATGATGTAGATAATAATCCACATGCTTATTATATTCAGCAAGCAAGAAATGGGGTCTTTGCACGTGAAGCAATCTTTTCTCATTGCTTAGGCATAAATTTGGATGATATCAAAAACGACAAAACAATAATTGAATATTAAATCTTTAGATATGGCAAAAAAAGAAAGATTAGTTGCTGCAATAGAAGAGGGAACTGTTATAGATCATATTCCTGTCGGTAAGACTTTTCAAGTTGCAAAACTTTTGGAAGTAGAAAAATTATCTTCACCTGTTACAATAGGGTATAACTTGACATCAAACAAAATTGGAGAAAAAGGTATTATAAAAGTAAGTAATAAGTTTTTTACTGATGATGAAATATCTAGGTTATCAGTTATTGCACCTAATGTGGTGTTAAATATAATACATAAATATGATGTTGTAGAAAAAAAGAAAGTTATAACTCCTAGTACTCTCAAAGGGATTATTAGATGTAATAATCCTAAATGTATCTCAAATAATGAACCGATGAAATCGTTATTTAAAGTTTTAGATGATAACCATAGTATTGTAAAATGCCATTACTGTGGTAAGGAACAATTAATTGATAAGGTTAATCTATATTAATACTGTTAGTTATTACTATCAGATAAGACATATATATAATTGTAATTTAGGTAAAAAAGAAAACAAAGGGCTGTATTTTTCAATGGAAATACAGCCCTAATATTTTCCTAAACTCAAAAAAAAATGGCTAAGATAGATAAAAAAGTAGCTATAAAGTGATAATTTCATAAATGGTTTGTGCTTTATGCCTAAAATTCAGTAGTAGATAATAAGATCTATTGAGGATAATACCCTTTATTTTTATAGAAGTAAATTTCTGTGCTAAAGAGTAAAAACTAAGAAATATATTTAAGTCTCTTGCTAAATGTCTGTATGGAAAACTATTTGCAGACAAAGTGTATATATCAAAAAACTTTTTGATATTTCTTTTAATAATGAAGAAAGTAACAGAAATTAGATTATGTATGAAAACCAAACTTATTTAGAAGTGAAGTAGTGGCTAAAATAATCTTTATTAATATATAGTAATAAAAAAGTTTGTAATAGAAAAACATATTAACTACTTTGTATAAAGTATAATACTTGTTGCACCTATGGTAAATAATGTTTTATGGTCTATTATACGCTGCTCATTATCTTCTAAAAGTTGGTTGCTAACAAAAGTTCCTGTATTTGATGGCCCATCCTTTAAGATGTATTTAAAATGATTTTCTTTATCTTTTATAACATTTATTGAACAGTGATTATAGTCTATACTTGGATCTACTGTTTTAATTGGGCAATTAATGTTATTTCCTTTGTGAAAACGACCAATTATGTTTAACCCTTCATGTAGAGGTATTATCTGTTTATAATGAAAACAATTTTCAATTACACATAGATAACCATATATGCAATTATCCGTAGAAGTTAAAGAATTTATCTTATCTTGAGAGAAAGAATTTCCTAAACGTATTCCAAACTTATTATAACATTTTGGACATTTAAAAATGAGTTTTTGATTTGTTTCGTATTTTGTTTCATCAAATGTGATAAAACTATTACATTTTGGACATTTTAACTTTTTCATGTATATGAAGCGGAAAAATATATTTAATTGTCTATTTTAAGTATCCAAGCTTGTTGAAATTCATTATAAGTTTTAAGATTATTAAGTGCTTTGATAGCATCATTTTGTGAATGGAACTGCCCAAAAATAACTTTATTACTTCCTGTACTGACATGAAGTCTTGTATTTGTAAAACCTTGTCTTTTTAATTCATTTATAAAAATTATAGCATTATCCTTAGTAACATGACTTGCCAAAACTAAAGTCCAAAAACTTTTAAAGTCTTTATGTTCTATAGGAATGTTTTTTTTCGCAAAGAATTTATTTGATTCTAAAAGAGGTGAAAAAATTTCACTTTTTAATTCTTGTTTATTAGTATTACTGTTATTGGTTGTTGTATTAAATCCTCCTATGAAAATAGCTGCTAAAATAGATGCTGCAACACATACATCTTTAACTGCTTTTAGACTTATGCTTAATCTCTTATCATTTTTATCGCTATTGTCTATAGCTATAATCTTTCCTTTAAATTTATTATTTATGGATAAGGTATTATTAAATTGATAAATATTTTCTTTTAAACTTAAGTTTAAACTGCTTAAGCCATAAAAGTTAGGTGAAGCAATTCCCATTTCATAGGGTATGAATTTAATTTTCCCATTTGATTCCTTCCGTAATTTTCCTATTGCTTCAATTTTAAATTCACGCCCTTCATCAATATTTTTTATAATATTATCTACTACCTCTTCTATTTTATTCATAGCTTCAGGATAGCTAATATCATAAGTTTCTATTAATGATTGTGTTAATAGTGAATCATTCATTTTAAGAATAGGATTAAATCCAATAGTTCTTTTAGGAGGGTAAAACACATTATGTTCAGAATCGTATTTTGCATCAACTTTATGTGCTACAAAACCACCTAATCCAGGAACAATAACGCAGTCATTTACTAATAAAAGTTGTTGAATATGTCTATCAATATTTATCATTGATTGCAAATTTATACAAAAAACATTAATAACTATATTTATAAAATAAAAACTATACAATGAATAGTATTTTTATTTCAAATCTTTTTGTTTGCAAATAAATTTTATTATCTTTGTCGCTATCTATAATCTTAATTAATTTTATAGATTATATAAAACTATAAAAGCTCAAAATAATGAAATATAGTAAGACAGATATTGCAGGCGTTTGGGTGATGGAGCCTGATGTATATAAAGATACACGTGGATATTTTTATGAGGCATGGAAGCAGGCAGAGTTTGATGAATATATAGGATATCATGTTGATTTTATACAAGATAATGAATCTATGTCTACAAAAGGAGTTCTTAGAGGCTTACATTATCAAAAAGGAACTTTTTCCCAGGCTAAACTTGTTCGTGTATTACGTGGAAAAGTTTTAGATGTAGCTGTTGACTTACGCCGTAACTCTCCAACTATAGGAAAATATGTCGCAGTAGAGCTATCTGAAACTAATAGACATCAACTATTTATTCCTCGCGGTTTTGCTCATGGTTTTTTAGTGTTAAGTGATGAAGCTGTGTTTACATATAAGGTTGATAATGTTTACTCTCCCAATAGTGAAGCAATTCTTCGCTGGAATGATAAAACTGTTGGAATAGAGTGGGGAATTAATCCTAATGAAGTAATCCTTTCAGAAAAGGATTTAAATAAATCTTGTTCATGGGAAAATGCAGACCTTTTTGGATAAAAAGAGTTATCCCAAACGATACAATATTATGAAATTAAAAATTAAGACTATTATTAGTGTATTTATTGTATCATTGATAGTAGTAAATTGTCAGCATAAATCTAATACAGAAGATAAAGAATCAAAGTTGTTATTGCAAGGAATTTGGATGGTCGATGATGGATCATCAATTCCTGCAATGTTAGTTCGTGGTGATAGTATCTTTTATCCTGATTCTGCAAGTATGCCTATAAGTTTTTGGATAAATAACGATTCTATTTATCTTAAAGGGAATTCTGTTATCAGTTATAAAATAGTAAAACAAACAAATAATATATTTAGGATTGTGAATCTTAATGGGGATGAGGTTAAGTTCATAAAAAGTAATACAAAAGAACTTTTTCCTTTATTTGAATATCATCCTTATGCTATGAATACCTTTGAAAAAAGTGTTAGTGATACAATAGTACGTACTACTATAGGATTTTTGCATAGCAAAATAAATATAGAAACAACATCCGACAAAGTTATAAAATCATCTTGTAATGATAATGGAATCGAGGTCGAAAGTACATATCTTGATAATGTTGCAAAATTATTGATAACTAATAACAATAAAATAATTTATTCACATAGTTTTAGAAAGGTAGAGTTTAGTAATCTGATAGAACAAAGTTTTTTAAAGAAAAGTATTTTATCTAACTTCGAATTTGCATACTCAGATGGGCGTGCATTATACTACAATATACTTATTGGTATTCCTGATGCATCTACAAGCTATGTTGTAAGGCTTCGAATTTCAACCGATGGCAAAACTACTATGAGAATGGGTTGAAATTTTAAATAAATATTATATAATATGATAATACAAGCGAATATTACGAAACTTGATTTAATCAATAAAGTAATATACTGTGGTATAAATTGGATAGGACTTAATTTTTGTAAAGAAAATCCTAACTACTTACCATTACATAACTCAATAGCTGGGATAATACCAGATTATAGTTCAATAACAGAAGCAGAAAATGGGAAAAATAGTAATAGTTTAAATATTCATAAAAAAGCGCAATTAGTTGGAATATTTAAAGATGATATGCCCCAAACTATAATTTCGAATATTGTTATTTTTAATTTAAATATTATTGAATTACTTGGTAAAGAGTCTAAAGTAATGATAGAAAATCTTCGAAGTTCTGTTATACCCGATATAGTAAAAAAAATAAAAATTGTTAAGCAAATAAATATATCAAAAATAGAAGATTTTGAGCAATGTCATGAATACAATTCAGTAGTTGATTATTTTTTGTTTAATATTTCAGAAAATATACAACCAATTAATGAACTTATAAAACA
Source organism: uncultured Prevotella sp. (assembly GCA_946998295.1). Lineage (GTDB taxonomy): Bacteria > Bacteroidota > Bacteroidia > Bacteroidales > Bacteroidaceae > Prevotella. The sequence continues at coordinate 86,125 of CAMPYS010000001.1, read as the reverse complement.
ATATAAATTAAATATTCCATTTATATTATCTATAAAAAATGAGAAACTATTAGATAAAAAGATAGTTCATCATATGTTGTGCGGATTTAACTATAATTATAATATAAATAAATCATTAGTGGAAAAAAAATGAGTAACTATCTTTAAAAATGATAGATAGAAAGTTTACTATAATATGACTGATGCGAAGCATTGTGCTGTAATTGATAATTATGACTCTTTTACATATAATCTTGTTCGTATAATACGAGAGTTAGGAGTTATAGTTGATGTATTTAAAAACAACAAATTGGATATCCTATCATTGTCTAAATATGATAAGATTCTTTTAAGTCCTGGACCTGGTTTACCAAATAAAGCAGGTAAGTTAATAGATATAATTAATATGTATGCTAAAACAAAATCTATTTTAGGTATTTGTCTTGGTCATCAAGCTATTGCTGAAGCGTTTGGTGGGATATTGATGAATTTAGATCAAGTTTATCATGGACAACAAACAGAAGTATATAAAATTAATTCAAATGATATATTTAGAAACTTACCACAATCTTTTCTTGTAGGAAGGTATCATAGTTGGATAGTATCAAGAGACAATTTTCCTAAATGTTTATCAGTTATAGCAGAGGATATTAATCATAATATAATGGCTTTAAAACATAATAAATATAATATTTATGGAATACAATTCCATCCTGAGAGTATACTAACTCCTCAAGGGAAGCAAATATTAGAAAATTGGTTAAACATATAGTTGTTATTGGTTGTAGAATACTTTTATAAATAGCTAAAAATATGACCTATTCTTGTAAAAATGATTCTGATAAAATATCTGTCCACGAAAAGCCATGGTGTGCATTAAGAATATTTACTTATAAAATAACTGATATTCAAAACTTTTTTTCCGAAAGAGGTATAGAAACATTTGTTCCAATGGAATATGTTGTAGAAAAAAAGGAAGATGGGCATATTAGGAAACATCTTAAGCCTGTTGTCCGTAATCTTTTATTTGTTAAACTATCTATTTCTCTACTTGAATTTAAAAAACTGGTAAATACTGCAAATTATAAAATATCTGTAATTACCAAATCAAAGACAAATCGCGAGTATGCGTTGATAACACACAAAGAGATGTACGAATTTCGTATGATGTGTAACCCTGATATAACAATACGTAAATTTATCACTCCAGACGAAGCTGTATTAAAAACAGGGGATAAAGTTTTGGTTAAATATGGACCTTTGAAGGGGATAACAGGTAGACTTATACGGTCTAGTAAGAAATACTATTTATTAAAAGAAATACCAGGTATTAGTATGATGCTAAAAATATCACGTTGGTGTTGTGTGTCAGTTAATAGAAATTGATATAAGATATTAAAAATATTTAAGGTTATTCTATATATAGAATTCTCATTTGTTGGAATTATTATAAATTAGTAATTTTGCAATTTCAAATTAGAATATCATATATAAATAATGAAAGTGACGAAAGATATACAAGAGGAACAAATACTTATTAGAGTTACAGGACAAGATCGTCCCGGTTTAACTGCTGAAGTTATGGCAGTATTAGCAGAATATGATGCACGTATTTTGGATATAGGGCAAGCAGATATTCATGCTACATTATCATTAGGAATACTTATTAGAACCACTGAAGAAAATTCTGGAAAAGTGATGAAAGCCTTATTATTTAAGGCTACTGAATTAGGAATAAATATAGGATTTTCACCTGTTACCGATAACGAATATGAAAAATGGGTTAGTCGTCAAGGTAAAAATCGTTATATATTAACCATTATAGGGCGTCAACTATCAGCTGCTAATATAGAAGCAACTACAGAGGTCATTGCTCGATATGACATGAATATTGATTCGATAACACGTTTAACAGGACGTCAAAGCATAAAGGCTAAAAATCAGAGTGTTCGTGCATGTATTGAATTTTCTTTAAGAGGAACACCAAGTAATTATGACCAAATGCAAGCAGATTTAATGCAGATGAGTCAAGAACAAGGTATTGATTTCTCTTTCCAAAAAGATAATATGTATAGGCGTATGCGAAGATTGATTTGTTTCGATATGGACTCTACATTAATTCAAACAGAATGTATAGACGAGTTGGCTAAAATAGCTGGAGTCGGTAAGGAAGTAGCAGAGATTACCGAGCGAGCTATGCACGGCGAAATTGATTTTAAGGAAAGTTTTAAAGAGCGTGTAGCATTATTAAAAGGTCTTGATGTTTCTGTGATGAAAGAAATTGCTCGAAACTTACCTATTACTGAAGGAGTTGATCGTTTAATGAGTGTATTAAAACGATGTGGGTATAAGATAGCAATTTTAAGTGGTGGATTCACATATTTTGGAGAATATCTACAAAGAAAATATGGAATAGATTATGTATATGCTAATGAACTAGAAATAGACGAAAATAATAAACTTACTGGTAGATATATAGGTGATATAGTCGATGGTAAGCGAAAAGCTGAATTACTGCGGTTAATAGCTCAAGTAGAGAGAGTAAATTTAGCTCAAACAATTGCAGTTGGTGATGGAGCAAATGATTTACCAATGATTTCAGAAGCAGGCTTAGGTATAGCTTTTCATGCAAAACCACGAGTAAGAGAAACAGCTGAACAAAATCTCACTACTATGGGGCTGGATGGAGTTCTTTATTTTCTTGGCTTTAAGGATAGTTATTTAGGTGATGCAGGTAAATTTTAGCTAATATTTTTATATATAACAATTAATAAAAAAAATGCTACATAAATTAATATAAAGTTATGTAGCAATTTTTTTATTTCTAAATTCTAATATCAATATTCACTCCATGCTTTAATTTCAATATCATCAAGTTTGATTTTACAAAATGCAGATATGAAAGCACTAGCAAGACGACTATTAGTTAATAGTGGTATATTAAAATCAATAGCAGAGCGTCTTATTTTATATCCATTAGTAAGTTCATGAACTGTCAGATTTTTAGGTATATTAATTACCATATCTATTTTTTTCTCACTTAATAAATCTAATGCTTGAGGTGTTTTTCCCTCATCTGACGGCCAATATACAAGTGTATTTTCAACACCGTTTTCAGTTAGATATTTTGAAGTTCCAGATGTCGCATATAGTTTGAAACCATTAGTAACTAAAGTTTTTGCAGCATCTAACATTTCCGCTTTCTGTTTTGCTCCACCTGTAGAAAGAAGAATATTCTTTTTAGGAATTTTATATCCAACCGATAGCATACTCTTAAGAAGTGCTGTCGATTTATCATCACCAATGCATCCAACTTCACCGGTAGAACTCATATCAACTCCGAGTACAGGGTCTGCTTTTTGTAATCGATTGAAAGAAAATTGACTCGCTTTAATACCTACATAATCAAGGTCAAAAAGATTTTTATTTGGTTTTTCAACATGAATATTAAGCATTATTTTTGTTGCAAGTTCTATAAGATTAATTTTAAGTACTTTGCTTACAAATGGGAAAGAACGACTAGCACGTAAATTACATTCTATAACAAGAATATCATTATCTCTTGCCATAAATTGAATATTAAATGGTCCATTTATATGTAGCGTTTTTGCAATTTGCTTACTAATACGTTTTACTCTCCTTACAGTTTCTACATATAATTTTTGTGGAGGAAATTGAATAGTAGCATCACCAGAGTGAACTCCTGCAAATTCTATATGTTCGGATATTGCATAAGCTATAATCTCTCCATTTTGTGCTACTGCATCCATTTCTATTTCCTTAGCATTTTCTATGAATTTGCTTACAACGACAGGATGATCTTCGCTTACATTTGCTGCCAATTTAAGGAATCGTTCTAATTCGTTACTATTAGAACATACATTCATAGCTGCACCAGATAATACATACGAAGGTCTTACTAAAACAGGGAACCCAACTCGATTTACAAATTTTTGTATGTCTTCCATTTTATCTAATGCTTTCCATTCAGGTTGGTTAACACCTATGGTATTTAGCATAGCAGAGAATTTTGCACGATCTTCAGCTCTGTCTATATCTGTAGCTTTTGTTCCTAAAATAGGAACATTTTGTGCATCAAGAAGCATTGCAAGATTATTAGGTATTTGTCCTCCAGTTGAAATAATTACGCCATGTGGATTTTCAAATTCTATAATATCCATAACTCGCTCAAAAGTGAGTTCATCAAAATATAGTCTGTCACACATATCATAGTCGGTTGATACTGTTTCAGGATTATAATTAATCATTATTGACTTATATCCTTGTTTTCTAATGGTATTTAGTGCTTGAACCCCACACCAATCAAATTCTACAGAACTTCCTATACGATAAGCACCAGAACCAAGAACAATAATGTTATTGTGGTTATTATTAAATGTTATGTCTGATTCCGAGCCTGAATAAGTAACATATAAATAGTTAGTTTGGGCAGGAAATTCTGCAGCAAGTGTATCTATTTGTTTAATAACGGGTAGTATACCATAGTTTTTTCTTAGCTGTCTAACGATCAACATTGCTTTATGCATATTTGTCGTTTCATTTTCTAATCCTATAGCACGTGCAATTTGGAAGTCAGTAAAACCGTATATTTTTGCTTTATGAATAATCTGCTTTTCTAAAGTATTAATGTTATAGCTCTTTAGTTCTGTATCTATATCTATAATATGTTTAAGTTTTGCGAGAAACCATATATCTATTTTTGTCAATTGATAAATTTCTTCAATCGTATATCCCTTTTGAAAAGCTTTCGATATAACAAATATACGTTTGTCAGTAGGTTCATGTAGTGCTGCATTTATGTCTTGTATTTCTAATTCTTTATTTTCTACAAAACCGTGCATACCCTGTCCTATCATTCGTAAACCTTTTTGAATAGCTTCTTCAAAATTACGCCCTATAGACATTACTTCTCCAACAGACTTCATACTTGAGCCTAACTCTTTATCTACACCATGAAATTTGCTTAAATCCCATTTTGGAATTTTACAAACAACATAGTCTAACGCAGGCTCAAAAAATGCAGTTGTAGTTTTGGTAACAGAATTTTTTAATTCAAATAGTCCATACCCCATAGATAGTTTTGCTGCTACGAACGCTAACGGATATCCTGTTGCTTTGCTAGCTAATGCTGATGATCTTGAAAGTCTTGCATTAACCTCAATGACTCTATAATCTTCACTTTCAGGGTCAAGTGCATATTGCACATTACATTCGCCTACTATCCCAATATGTCTAACTATCTTTATGGAAATTTCCCGTAGCTTATGATACTCACTGTTACTAAGTGTTTGGGATGGTGCTATAACAATAGATTCACCTGTATGAATACCTAATGGATCTAAATTTTCCATATTACATACAGTAATACAATTATCGTATTTATCTCTTACTACTTCATACTCTATTTCTTTCCAGCCTTTTAAGCTTTTTTCTACAAGAACTTGTGGTGAAAACGAAAATGCTTTTTTACATATTTTATTTAACTCGTCTTCATTGTCTGCAAATCCGCTCCCTAAGCCCCCTAAAGCATAAGCAGCACGAATTATAACAGGATATCCAAGTGCTTTTGCTGCTTTTTGTGCGTGGGTTATTGTTTCACATGCTTCACTTTTGATAGTATTAACTTTTATCTCATCAAGTTGTTCAACAAAGCATTCCCTGTCTTCAGTATTCATTATTGCTTCAACAGGAGTGCCAAGTACCTTTAAGTTATATTTTTTCAGTATCCCTAATTTATGAAGTTCTACACCACAGTTTAATGCGGTTTGTCCTCCAAATGAAAGCAAAATACCATCAGGTTTTTCCTTTTTTATGACACGTTCAACAAAGTAAGGTTGTATAGGTAGAAAATATATTTGATCTGCTATACCTTCTGATGTTTGAACTGTAGCAATATTAGGGTTGATGAGTACCGTATAAATACCTTCTTCTCTTAACGCTTTAAGCGCTTGAGAACCAGAATAATCAAATTCTCCTGCCTCACCTATTTTTAATGCGCCTGATCCAAGTATCAGGACTTTTTTTATTGAACTATCTTTCATTATTTTAGCGACTCTACAAAGTTATCAAATATAAATTCAGTATCAGTTGGTCCAGATGATGCTTCAGGGTGGAATTGTACACTAAACCAAGGTTTTGTTTTATGTCTTATCCCTTCGTTACTTCCATCATTCATATTAATAAAATATTCTTCCCAGTCATTATTAAGAGTTTTTGCATCAACAGCATAACCATGGTTCTGAGATGTTATATAACATTTATTAGTTTTAAATTGCTGTACTGGTTGGTTATGTCCTCGATTTCCATATTTCAATTTATAAATACTAGCATTAGCAGCCTTAGCCAAAATTTGATTGCCCATACATATTCCACATATTGGTTTAGATGAAATTTGCATTTGTTTTTGCAAAACTTCAACAGTTTTCTTACAGATATCTGGATTGCCTGGTCCATTTGATATAAATACACCATCAAAATTTAGCGAAGTGTAATCATAGTCCCACGGCACTCTTATAACTTCAATATCTCTTTTTATAAGTTCTCTAATGATATTAGCTTTTACTCCACAATCAACTAATACAACTTTTTTATTTCCAGCTTTATTATAGTGTATTATTTCTTTTGTTGAAACTTTTTCTACAAAATTTACGTTTTCATAGTTTGCTTTAGGAATGTTATTGGGTTCATCATTAAAGATAATACTTCCCATCATTACGCCATGAGATCTTAGTTCTTTTGTCAATTCACGTGTATCAATACCTGTTATTCCTGGAACTTTCTCCTTTTTTAACCATTCACTTAAACTTTCAACAGCATTCCAATGTGAGAAATTTTCTGTATAATCCGATACTATTAAAGCACTTACATGAATTCTATCACTTTCCATAAATTTAGGTATTCCATTATCTTCAATTGTAAATGGTGGAACTCCGTAATTTCCTATAAGTGGATAAGTCATAACGAGCATTTGTCCCTCATACGATGGGTCTGTCAAACTTTCAGGATAACCAACCATAGCTGTATTAAAAACAACTTCTCCAGATACAGCTTCTTCATATCCAAAAGATTTACCTTGATACTTTTTACCGTTTTCGATAATTAATGTTACATCTCTCATTTACTTCTTTATATATTTATGTTGTTAGCATTTACAATTTTTAGTATATACCTTTTCGTAATAGTCGATAAAAGCTTTGTTTACTAATTTTATTCCCCCCTCTGTTGGATATTTCCCCGTAAAATACCAATCTCCTGTGTTATTTGGAATGGCATTATGAAGTCCTTCGATACTTTGAAATATAATTTTTATAGGAACTGTCATATCATCAGGTCGTAAAATTTCAGCAATCTTATCATTAATTTCTTCTATCGTAAAAGGTTTATAGATATCACATACAACATTAGATATTTTTTTGTGCTTAAAGAGGTTTAGCTCTTTTTTGCATTTATGGTATACTTCTGTAAGTAATGAATCCATGTTATTTTCTTTTATTAGTTCTATTGTAGCTCTAAATGCACAAAATTCTTCCAATTTTGGCATGTCTATTCCATAATAGTCAGGGTAACGTACTTGAGGAGCACTTGACACTATTATTATTTTTTTAGGGTGAAGTTTATTCAATATTCTTAATATGCTCTCTTTTAGCGTAGTACCACGTACGATAGAATCATCAATAATAACAAGATTATCTTTATAAGAACTAATACTGTTATAACTTACGTCATAAATATGAGATGCTAAGTCATTGCGCATATTACTTTCTGTTATAAATGTTCGTAGCTTTATATCTTTCCACGCTATTTTTTCTACTCTTACCGATTGATTAATTATTTCAAGAAGATGGTTAACAGATTCTTTTGTTTCAAGTGCCTTTATTTGTTTTGCTTTAAACAAATTTAGCCATGAGTTCATTCCTTGTACAAGTCCATAGAATGCTACCTCTGCTGTATTTGGAATAAATGATAATACTGTATTATTTAAATCGTAATTTATAGCACCTAAAACTTTATCTGTTAATTGTTCTCCTAATGCTTTACGTTCTCTATAAATATCTCTATCTGATCCTCTTGAAAAATATATACGTTCAAAAGAACATGCTGCATTTTTTATTTTGGGTAAGATTTGTTTTAAGCGACATTCCCCCTTTTGGTTCACTATAATTGCTTCTCCTGGCTGTAATTCTTGAATATCTTCACATTTTAAGTCAAATGTAGTTTGTAAAACAGGACGTTCGCTTGTTAAGGCTATTAATTCTTCACTTTTATAATAAAATGCTGTCCTTATTCCCCATGGATCTCTCATTGCAAACCATTCTCCAGAGCCTGTAAGTCCACATATAACATACCCTCCATCAAAATATCGCATAGTTGTCTCTAAAACATTTTCTATTTTGACATTTTTTTCAATGTATTTGGTTATATCTTGCTTTTGTAGATTTCTCTTTTTTGCTTCTACAAAATTACACTCTACTTCACGGTCTAATCTATGTCCCATAAATTCTAATAATAGATGGGTATCACTATATTTAACAGGGGATTGACCTTGTTCAACTAATATATTAAATATTTCATCAATATTAGTCATATTAAAGTTTCCACAGAGTGACAAATTTTTAGCTTTCCAATTATTTCTTCTTATAAATGGATGAATATAAGAAAGGCCACTCTTACCAGTAGTTGAATACCGTAGGTGGCCCATATATAATTCCCCAGCAAAAGGGAGTGTTTTTTGTATAAAATTAATATCGTTTAATTGCCCAGTGGTGTAATCTTTAAATTTAGTCTTAATATTAGTAAATATCTTTGTTACTGCGTTTTTCCCTTCAGCTCGTTCTCGAAATATAAATTCATTACCCGGTTGTGTATTCAGTTTTACACTGGCTATCCCTGCACCCTCTTGGCCTCGATTGTGTTGCTTTTCCATCATTAGATACATTTTGTTCAGAGCATATTTCCAAGAGCCATATTTATTTTTAAAATAGTCTTGCGACTTTAGCAGCCTTATCATAGCTACTCCACAATCTTCATGTATTCTCCTCTCCATATATATTTTTAATATGTGTTATAAATAATGAGTTTATAAAGTTATATAATGTATATTTATTCTACTGTTACAGATTTTGCAAGATTACGTGGTTGATCAACATTCTTACCTTTGCAAACTGCTATATGATATGCTAATAGCTGTAGAGGTATAGTTGATAATAATGGTTCTAAACATTCTAAAGTATTTGGTAGTTCAATGCTTGAATCTGCTATTTTAGCTACCGACTTATCTCCTTTACTTACTAATGCTATTACCCTTCCATTTCTCGCTTTTATTTCTTGTATATTGTTACGTACCTTTTCATACATACTATTTCGTGTTGCAACGACTACTACTGGCATATCAGAATCTATTAAAGCTATAGGACCATGTTTCATTTCTGCGGCAGGATATCCCTCTGCGTGTATATATGAAATTTCTTTTAATTTTAATGCCCCTTCTAATGCTACTGGATAATTGTAGCCACGTCCTAAATAGATAAAATTATGTGCATATGTAAATGTACGTGCTAAGTCTGCTATTTTGTCATTTACTTTTAGAACTGTTTTTATCTTTTTAGGTATGAGAGTTAACTCTTTAACTATTTCTATATATTTATCCTGTGTTATTGTGTTACGTTCTTTAGCTAATGTTAAAGCTAATAATGTAAGAACTGTTACCTGCCCAGTAAATGCTTTTGTTGACGCAACTCCAATCTCTGGACCTACATGTATATATGTACCAGTATGTGTAGCACGAGGAATACTTGACCCTATTGCGTTACATATACCATAAATAAATGCTCCGTGCGCTTTTGCTAATTCTATTGCAGCTAATGTATCTGCTGTTTCACCACTTTGAGATAAAGCTATTACTAAATCATCTGGTGTAACAACTGGATTTCTATATCTAAATTCACTTGCATACTCAACATCTACAGGTATTCTACATAGCGATTCTATTAATTGTTTGCCTATCAACCCCGCATGCCAACTTGTACCACATGCAATTATTACAATTCTTTTAGCAGCTAACAATTGTTCACGGTGATCAATTACAGCACTTAATGCAACATTATTCGCTTCGGTATTTATTCTCCCTCTCATACAATTGATGAGACAGTTTGGCTGTTCAAATATTTCTTTTAGCATAAAGTGTGGGAACCCTCCCTTTTCAATTTGCCCCAAGTTCATATCAACAGTCTTTATTGTAGGTAATAATTTTTCATTAAGTATACTAACAACTTTTAGCTCTTGTCCGAGAGTCATTACAGCTATGTTACCATCTTTAAGATAGACAACTTTATCTGTAAATTCTATAATAGGACTTGCATCAGAGCCTATGAAAAATTCATCTTTGCCTATACCTATTACTAATGGACTTTGTTTGCGAGCAGCAATAAGAGTATTAGGATGATTTTTGTCAATAATAGCTATTGCGTATGCTCCAATTACTTGGTGTAGCGCTACTTGCACAGCTGTAAGAAGACTTAAATTCTTTTTTACCTGAATGTATTCTATAAGTTGGATTAGTACTTCTGTATCTGTATCAGATTTAAAAATTATGCCTTTTGCTTTTAGATTTTTCCTTAGTTCGGCATAGTTTTCAATTATACCATTATGAATTATTGCTAAGTTCTTTGAGAATGAATAATGTGGATGTGCATTCTTTGAAGATGGTTCTCCATGTGTAGCCCATCGTGTATGTGCTATACCTACATTACCATCAGTATTCTTATCGCTACACAAAGATTCTAATTCTGATACCTTACCTTTTGTTTTATAAACATTTAAATTTCCATCACTATTTATTAGAGCCACACCAGCACTGTCATATCCACGGTATTCTAAGCGTTTCAATCCTTTTATCAGTATTGGGTAAGCCTGGCGTTTTACTCCTATATATCCTACTATGCCGCACATATATTATATTTATATTATTCCTGTTTTATCTGTAAATATTTAATTTATCGTCTAAATAAAGTCAACAAAAATGATGTTATTGATGTAGTTATTCCTAATAAAGAAAACCAAATAGTTGTATCACTTACAAAAAAGGCATTACGTGCTTTATTCTTTCGTGCCTCTACATATATAATATCATTTTGCTGTAGATAGTAGTATGGTGAATTTATTATATTAGCATCATTCATATTTAAGCGTATTTTATGTTTTTCACCATTTATATCTTCTCGTATTAAAATAATATTATTACGTTTACCATAAATTGTCATATCTCCAGCTTGGGCTAAAGCTTCAATAATACTTATTTTTTCTGTTGATACTGGAATTACACCAGGTCTATTAACTTCGCCAATTACCGTGATACGATAGCTACTCATTCTTACCAAAACTAATGGATTTTCATTATGGGCTAAGTAGGGACGTATCTTACGTTTTATCAGTTCTTCACATTCTGTTTTTGTTAATCCCGCTACATGAATTTTACCAATTATAGGAAAATTTATATATCCATTATTATCAACCAAGAAACCATGATGCTGAGTATCACTGTATCCTTGTTGAAAACGTATATTAAACGGTTCTGAAATGGCTGGATCCGTAGTTTGAACTAAAATTGTCAATTCGTCCTTAGGCATAATGTGTGCATCATATAATCCTTTAGATGCTGCTAAACTAATTGAGTCAATGTTTTGCCAATATGTAACTTCTTTACTAGAGCTACAACCTATAATTGTTGTTATTATTATTATAGCTATAACTGGGAAAAGTAATTTTTTCATAAATTCATCTAAGTGAAAAAATAATAGTTATTTATATTTCAAATGCAAAAATACAATTATTTTTATAAATAGCAATATAATTGGTATTATAAATATCATTATAAACCTTTTATTATTTTGTGAATTGTGTAATATTTATTGTCTCTAAAAATTTAGAACATTTTTCCAACAAATACAAAGCGAATTAGTTCAAACTATTTTATACTATAATATAAATAGTAATTTAAATAAATAAGTTAAATATAAAATTTTTTAAACATATAGTTTTAATATTTATATATATTATAATGTATATGTAACGAAAAAACAAATATATATTATAAAATATAAGTTTCCTATAAAATAAATTATAGATATATTTTATAGTATTTAAAATTTTATCTTATCTTTGCAAATAGATACTCTTTGTTATAAAAATCTAATATATTATATCAGGGATTAATAAATATACAAATAGAAGTGAATTTATTACGTGAATTTATATTATTATGTTCAACTTAAAAATAAAAATTATGAAGAAAACTCTACTTTTAGCTATTGTGGCTCTATTTGCTTTATGCACAAATGCACAAAAAACTGACGTTAATAGTATTATTAACAAGCAACCTGAAGGCAAAGTGAAATTATTTAAACGTGTACAAGGTGTAAGTTTTTATAAGAAAAAAAATGAGAGGACTAATAAATACGAGATTGCTAAATTTGACTTCTCTACAATGCAAAATTTAAATCTTGAGGATAGACTTTTTGCCGATTTAGTTGTTGTTTTTGCACCTGATGGTAAAACTGTTTATATGAAAGACCCTATTTCTTTCCCTAATTTATCTGTATGGGTAAAAGGTGAGATTAAGGATGGTAAATTAGTTTTCCCATTGGAACAACTCCTTTTATATATTCCCAAAAGTGCCAAAAATCCTGAAATGAAATTTCTAACAAAATTATTAGAAATTAAAGTAAATAAAAAGGATAATAAAAAAGAATACTTTGTATTAGATGATAAAGAAATAACTTATGCATATGATGATGACACAATATTACGTATGGAAGGAACTTCTGAAAATAAGTTATATGCTCTAATGGGAAATGACGAAAGCGGATGGTTTTGGACAGGTTATGGAGATTATGACTATGTCTATGAATATGATGAAGAAGCAACAGCAGGTATTAATTCTGTAAAAGCTGATTCAGAAAAAGGCAATATTGTTGCAGAAACATACTATGACTTATCTGGAAGACAAATAACTAACCCACAAAATGGTATTTCTATTAAGAAAGTAGAATATAGTAATGGCGAGCAAAAAGTTTCAAAGGTTCTTAAAAGATAATAAATAACTATTTTCTGTGTTTCATTATTATAAGCGAATAAGTAATTCCTTGTTTCCAAATTTTACTTATTCGCTTTTATTTGTATTTACTCCTTTTGTTTTAATTTTTCTTGAAGCTTAATAATTTCATCTCTATATGCAGCAGCTTGTATAAAATTAAGCTCTTTTGCTGCTTGTTTCATCATTAACGTAGTATCTTCTATACTCTTCTTTAATTGTTGTCTACTCATTTTATCAACAATTGGATCTGCTGCAATATCCAAAGTATTTTCAATAATAGGGTATAGTTGTTCTTTACTATTTATAGATACTTTATTCCCTTTTGTTGGTAAAGTGTCTTTTATTGGTCGTTCTATTTGATGTGGAATTATATGATGGAGTTCATTATATTTAAGTTGCTTTTCCCGTCTATAATTAGTTTCATCTATAGTTTTTTGCATACTTTCGGTAATAGTATCTGCATACATTATAACCTTTCCATTAACATTTCTTGCAGCTCGTCCTGCTGTTTGCGTTAAACTTCTGTGACTACGAAGAAATCCCTCTTTATCAGCATCAAGTATTGCTACAAGTGATACCTCTGGTATGTCAAGTCCTTCACGTAAAAGATTTACTCCAACAAGGACATCATATAAACCTGCTCGTAAATCATTTATAATCTTTACTCTGTCAAGACTTGCCACATCGCTATGGATAAACGTTGCTCTTATATCATAATTTATAAGATACTCTGTTAGTTCCTCTGCCATACGTTTTGTCAAAGTTGTAACCAATACTCGTTGATCTAATTTAGTTCGTTCAACTATTTCGGCTATCAAATCATCTATTTGATTTTCAGAAGGTCTCACTACTATTTCAGGATCAAGAAGCCCAGTAGGACGTATTACTTGTTCTACTACTACACCTTGAGCATCTTCTATTTCAAATTTTGCAGGTGTAGCCGAAACATATATTACTTGGTGTATTAAACTTTGTAGCTCTTCAAATTTTAAAGGTCTATTATCAAATGCTGCAGGTAAACGAAAGCCAAATTCAACAAGATTCTTTTTTCTTGCTCTATCTCCACCATACATAGCTGAGATTTGTGGAATACTTACATGACTTTCGTCAACGATGAATAAATAATCTTTTGGGAAAAAATCTATTAAACAATATGGACGTTGACCGGGCTTACGACCATCAAAATATCGGGAATAATTTTCTATTCCTGAACAATGCCCTAATTCTTTAATCATCTCTATATCATATTCTACACGCTCTTTAATTCGATGAGCTTTTATATTATCTCCAAGCTTTGTAAAATATTCAATTTGAGCCGTAAGATCGTCTTGAATTTGTCGTATTGCACATTGTGTTTGTTCTTTAGATGTTACAAATAAGTTTGCAGGATATATCTCGTAATCCTCAAACGTTTCTATTCTGTGAAGCGTTTGATTGTCTAATTCTTCTATGGACTCTATTTCATCATCCCACCATGTTACTCTAAGTATTGTATCTGTATACGCCATAGCTATATCTACAGTATCACCTTTTACTCTGAAAGAGCCTCGCTGAAGTTCTATATCATTTCTTGTATATAGTGCGCCTATCAAAAGCCGTAAGAAGTTATTACGATCGATTATATCGCCTCGTTTTACCTTTATTACATTTTCTTTCATTGCAACAGGAGCCCCCATACCATATATACATGAAACCGAAGATACTACAATAACATCCTTACGTCCTGATAATAGCGAAGATACAGCTGAAAGGCGTAACCTGTCAATATCATCATTTATTGATAAATCTTTTTCGATATAGGTATCTGTTGTTGGCAAATATGCTTCTGGTTGATAATAATCATAATATGATACATAAAATTCTACCGCGTTATTGGGAAAGAATCCTCTCATTTCTTCATATAATTGAGCTGCTAATGTTTTGTTATGTGATAATATCAAGGTCGGTTTATTAACATTAGCAATTATATTAGCCATTGTGAAGGTTTTACCAGAGCCAGTAACTCCTAATAAAACTTGACTTCGTTCTCCTGAAAGAATTCCATTTGTAAGCTGCTTAATAGCCTCAGGTTGATCGCCTGTAGGTCGGTATTTTGAAACAAGTTTAAAATCCATTATTACTATGCAAAATTACAAAAAAGCTAATTATATAGTTAGATAAAATTAAAAATAATTCAATTAGCTATACATAGACAGCTTAAGATTAACAAATTCTCTACCTTTATTAGTAAAATAGCAAGGACACAATATTATTGAATTTTGAAAATGAATAAAGAACCAGAGACTAATAAATCAAATTATTACCCACACAGTAGGCATACCTGCAACCAGCAAAAGAATTACATAAAGTAATATTATCTTTAAGATTATTAGATAATATTGTAAAGAAAAATTACCAATAAAAAGAGGGATAAAAGTCGTTTAACTTAAACAGGAAATATACTTTAAGTAGAACGACCAAATAGGTTTAAGTAAAACAACTAAAGAGGTTCTATAAGGAACGCAGCTAAAGTTTAAGTTAAACAATTTTAGATTATATTATGCACTGTATAATCGTTTATATATCAAATAGTTATAAAAGCGTATTTTATAGTTAAAATCGCGCTTAATTTATAGATTATGCGCTTACCTTATCTATTCTGAAAAAGGAATATTTTCAAAATTATTTTTGTATGTATTTTTTACCTTTCGCCGATACACTTATAAATCATCAATATTCAATAATACTCAAATAATAACCTTTATCTACAGGTTATTCAAGTGCTGCAAAAATGGTCTACGTTAAATAACTTTATTGTAGTAATTTTCTATAATAACATTTTACAAATATGAATTTTGGTAATATATTTTGTTATTTAGCTAATTAGTTTTACCTTTGCAATTCAAAATATATATATGAAACGTAGTTTTTTTGTTTGTGCTATAGTATTGTTACTCTTTTCAAGTTGTGCTCAAGAGTTTAATAGAGTATCCCAAAGTACTGATCAAACTTATCGATACGAGTATGCAAAAGAGTGCTTTGTTATGGGGCAATATCATTATGCAGAGCCCTTACTCAGAGAACTTATTTCTGTAACCAAAGGAACAGATAATGCTCAAGAATGTTTATTTTTGTTAGCTATGACAGAATATAAAATGGAGGATTATCCTTCTGCAGCAGAAGTTTTTAAAAAGTATATACAAACTTATCCTAATGGGTACTACGCAGAGAAAGCATCATTTTATATAGGAGAAAGCCTATACCAAGACTCTCCTGAACCACGTTTAGATCAAGCACCAACATTAGCTGCTATAGCTGCTTATCAAGAATATATGGATTTATTCCCAAATGGGAAAATGCGTAAAACAGCTCAAACCCGTATGTTCCAACTTCAGGATAAACTTGTACGTAAAGAGTACTTAACAGCAAAGCTCTATTATAATCTTGGATCATATTTCGGTAACTGTACTTATGGCGGTAATAATTATGAGGCATGTATTATTACCTCTCAAAATGCTTTAAATGATTATCCTTATAGCTCGTTACGCAAAGATTTTGCTATCTTAATAATGAAAAGTAAATTTGAACTCGCTGAAATTAGTATTGAAGAAAAAGCACATCAACGATATCAAGACGCCGAAGATGAATGTTACGGTTTTATCAATGAATATCCAGATGCTAAGGAACGTGTTTTAGCAGATAAGCTAATTGCTAAATGCAAGAAAATATTAAATACTGATCAAAAAGTTAGCTCACCAAAATAAGTAAATTATTATTCATTTAAATACTATAAATACATAAATGGAATATAGAAAATCAAAATCTCCAGTTAATACTGTTACTCGTGATATTGCAGACTTGTGGAAAGAAACGGGTAATATTTATGAAAGTGTTGCAATTATTGCAAAACGTGCTAATCAAATTTCTATAGACATGAAACAAGATTTGAACCACAAAATTGCAGAATTTGCTTCATATAGTGATACATTAGATGAACGATTTGAAAATCGTGAACAAATAGAAATTAGTCGTTATTACGAGAAATTACCAAAACCCGTATTATTGGCAACTCAAGAATTTATAGATGGCAAAATATATTGGCGTGATGCAGCAAAAGCTGATAAAGAAAAATATTAATAACCTATATTATTACCATTATGTTACAACGTAAACAAAGTTTATTCCTATTAGTATCTTTTATACTACTTCTTATATCATTATGTCTGCCTTTTGGTCATGTTGAACCTGAAGGAATGAAGTTTAGTGGAATACTAACTAATTTATATATAGCATATCCTAATGGCATAAAAGATTTCCGTGTTACACCTCTATCTATAATATTATTATTATCTTTAACTGTCCATATTTTTACTATATTTGATTATAAAAATCGTAAACGACAAATTAAGATCTGTAATTTGTTAAAGATATTAGGTGCACTTTGGATTGCAACCTTTTTAATATTATCTCATTACATTTATCGTTTTGAGACTTTTCATCCTAACTTGTTAGGATTTCTTCCATTTATATCATTATTCTTTGTGAGATTAGCCGAGCGTGCTATTAAAGCTGATGAAAAATTAGTAAAAGATGCTGATCGCATAAGGTAGTAGTATCTTTTATTCATATAGATGTACTATATCACCTACTTTTATTCCGTACATAACAATGTACGGATTTAATTTCATTAAATATTTGAGCCTTATACCATAAAGTTGAGATATACTGTACAAACTATCGCCTACGCGTACTATATGTGGACGACCTCGGAAAGAATTAGGCGCTCTATGCTTTTTCTTGCCAAACCAAACAATATCCCCCTTATTTAAAATAATATCTTTGGGACATTCATTATAACGTGCAAGTTTTGATATAGATATATCGAATTCTTTTGAAATCTGATAAAATGTATCTCCAGTATTTGCAACAATATATGTATTATCATTAAAAATATATTTACGATGTAATGGTTTGGGTATACTTATATTTATTTTAACAGTAGTAATATTATTAATAGGATTGTTTATTCTATTTTCTACTAAGATACTCGGCTTGTCATATTCATACAGTTGATAAAGCTCTATTAAAGCTATTAATTTTTGCGCATAATTGGGATTTGTAGCGTATCCAGCTTTTTTCAATCCATAACACCATCCCTTATAATCATCAAAATTAAGACTGAATAAACTACGATAGCGTTCTCTTGTTGCTAAAAATTTTGAATGGTCTTCGTAACTATCTTCTACAGTGTCATACGCCCTAAAACATTCATTGTTCAAATCATCATCTTGTGTCATAGTTCTTCCATCCCAACCATGACACTTGATTCCGAAATGGTTATTACCATATATAGCAAGTTTACTATTTCCTGCACTACTTTCTAATACAGCTTGGGCTAATGTTATGCTTGCTGGTATTCGGTATCGTATCATCTGCTTAATTGCAAGATGTCTATATTTATTAAAATAATCTTGAAAGTTTTTGTTCCATTTAACAGTTAGACCACCAAGAATAATATTATTACTTATACATGCAAATAGGATAAGAGAAATTAACCGCTTCATTGGAAAAAAAAATATATATATGCAAATATAATACTTTTACAATAAACACCAAAGAAAGTAAGTAAATTATTACTACAATTTTGGAAACTGAAAACTTATTTTTATCTTTGTCATGCGTATGGAGATAGTCATTACATTAGGCTCTAATATAAATCAAATTGCTAATATTAATAAAGCTAAAAAGGAATTACAAAAACTTTTTAGCAACATAGATTTTATATATGAACGTTGGACTAACCCTATAGGAGTAGAATCTGATAAGTATTTAAATTGCATCGCAATTTTTAATTCAGACTTATCAATCGCAGAAATTACCAATAAGCTTAAGCATATAGAAATACTTATGGGGGATTCCCATAGTCAACATGTTTTTGGAAATGTGATAATTGATATAGATCTTATACGTTACGGAAACGTTAAATTGAGAAAAATTATTTGGCTATCAGAAGCACAAAATGAGAATCTTTAATTATACATAAGTACATATTTTATTAGAAAAACTACTTTATTCCGAATATTAGTTGCTGTCTTATGATTAAAAATATGGAGATGTATTACTTAACGCTGCTGAATAGTATGTTTGCAAATAATATTTTAGGTTAAATATATTATCTATGTCACATAAAAAATTAAAATCTTTATACCTACATGCAATTAGACAAATAGGTAATATTGTAAAATACAAATTAGTTTTTGCATAAAATACACGTTATGACTGGTAAAAAGCAAGTAGTTTTTTACCAGTAGATCAATATTAAGTTATTATTTATGAAAACCTAATTTGCATTTATCACATTAAATTGCTAAATAGTTTGATTATTAATATAATTTAATAGATCTGCAACTATATAACTCGATCCTCCTATAAAAATAAAATCATTAGGCGAAGCACATCCTTTAGCTGCAATATATGCTTCACGTACACTATTAAAAGACTGTCCGTTCAGATTCAATTTTTTCCCCACAGAATAGACTTTATCTACAGGAAAAGCTCGTTTTGTGGATGGCTGTGTCCAATAGTAGACTGCATCTATAGGCAGTAAGGACATAACTGTTTCTATATCCTTGTCATCAACCATACCAAAAACAATCCTTAGAGTTTTACAAGGGATTGATTTTATTTGTTTAGATAGATATTGCCAACCTCCTACATTATGCCCAGTATCACATATAATTTTGGGATTATTGCTAATTGTTTGCCATCGTCCCATTAATCCAGTTAGCTCTGAAACATTAGCAAATCCTTTAGTTATGCTATCTGTGTTTTTTATTATGTTCGAGTTAATCAAATGAGATATAGCAGTAAGTAATGTATTTGTATTTTTATCTTGATATATTCCTCCTAATTCTCCTATTATGTCACCAAATAGTTTTGTCGAATATATACGTCCCCCATCAGCAGAATCTTTTGATGAAATTAATAAGGGAAAATCTTCTGCAAATACTATCATTGAATCCATTTCTTGTGCTTTAGCCTCAAAAACAGGACGTGTTTCTTCTGTTGATTCACCTATTATTACCGGAGTATGAGATTTAATTATTCCAGCCTTCTCGTATGCAATCTTAGGTAACGTATTCCCTAAAAATTGGGTATGGTCAAACGAGATATTAGTTATTATTGATAATAAAGGATTTATAATATTTGTACAATCTAATCGGCCTCCTAAACCAACTTCTATTATAGCAAAGTCTACTCTATTTTCAGCAAAAAATTCAAAAGCCATTGCTGTTGTCAATTCAAAAAATGATGGGTGTAACGGTTCAAAAAAGTGTCTATGCTTTTCAACAAAATCTATTACATATTTTTTTGAAATCATTTCACCATTTATTCTTATACGCTCTCTAAAGTCTATTAGATGCGGGCTTGTATATAGCCCAACTTTGTATCCGTCAGCCTGTAATATAGCAGCTAATGTATGCGAACATGAACCTTTCCCATTGCTACCAGCAATATGTATAGAACGGAAATTTGTATGTGGATGATTAAAATACCTATCTAACTTATAGCTATTTGTTAAACCCTCTTTATATGCAGAAGCACCCACTTGTTCAAAAACAGGGGTGCTATTAAATAGATAGTCAATTGTCTCCTCGTAGGTCATTTTTCTTTTATATATATTATATCTTCTCTACCTAAATAAATGTTTGAAATGTTCTAGGATTGAACGTTTTTCGGAATTACCACTTTGAAAATTTTCACTCTTTCTAAGTGCTTCTATTGCTTTTCGTTCATCTTTTGTTAGTTCTTTTGGTATATAAACAGTTATTTGTACTATGAGATCTCCAATTCCATTACCATATCCTCGTATTGCTGGTAGTCCTTTACCGCGTAATCTAAGGGTTTTTCCAGGCTGTGTTCCAGGCTCTATTTTTATCTTTACCTTAGTTCCATCTATTGTAGGAATTTCAACATCACCGCCTAATGCTGCAGTAGGAAAATCAAGTAGCAAATGATATATAACATTTTGTCCATCCCGAATGAATGTTTCATTCTCTTCTTCCTCTATATAGACTTGAATGTCTCCAGCTATTCCATTATGTTTACCGGCATTCCCCTTTCCTGGTTCAGTTACAATCATTCCATCTGCAACACCTGCAGGGATTTTTATTTCAACAATCTCTTCGCCTTTTACAACTCCTTCACCATGACATTGGGTACATTTATTTTTGATTATTTTTCCCTCTCCACCACATACATGGCATGTGGTTTGTGTCTGCATTATTCCGAATATACTTTGTTTAGTGCGTACTTCCATACCACTTCCGTGGCAGTTAGGACATGTCTCTGTTCCACTATTGTTTTCACAACCACTACCATGGCAATGATTACAGACAACATCTTTACGTACCTTGAATTTTTTAGTTACACCAGTTGCTATTTCCTGAAGTGAAAGTTTTACTTTAAGACGTAAATCGCTTCCCCTAAATCGTGCGGTACTGTGTCTATTATTGCTAAATCCTCCAAAATTTGCACTATGTCCGCCAAAGACATCTCCAAACATTGAAAAAATATCGTCCATTGAAAAAGAACCACTTCCAAATGGGCTTCCACCTCCAAACCCTCCAGGAGAGTCAAATCCAAATTGGTCATACTGCTTACGTTTCTCTGGGTCATTTAGCACACTATATGCTTCTGCAGCCTCTTTAAATTTTTCTTCAGCCTTTGAATCACCTGGATTTCTGTCAGGATGATACTTTATTGCAAGTTTTCTATATGCTTTTTTTATATCGTTAGATGATGCATTTTTATCTACACCTAATACTTCGTAATAATCTCTTTTTGCCATTTTTATCCCTATAGCTCCCTACTAAATTAGATTTGATTGTTTATTATTATTGACCAACAGCTACCTTAGCGTGTCTAATAACCTTATCGTTTAGAGTGTAGCCAGTTTGTACGCAATCAATTATTTTACCTTTTTTATCATCTTCGACACCTGGCACCATAGCAATTGCTTCGTGATAATCAACATTAAAATCTTGATTATCAGTATTTATTTTACGGACACCAAGTGTCTCAAGAGATTTAATAAATTTTTTAAGAATAAGTTCAAATCCCTCTTTTATCGAATCGATGTTATCTGCTTTATTATCTAATGCACGCTCAAAATCATCTAATACTGGTAATATAGCAGTTATAGTCTTTTCGCTACCATTTAATATTAATTCGGTTTTTTCTTTAAGAGTTCGTTTTTTATAATTCTCAAATTCTGCATATAGTCGTATATATTTATCTTTCCATATATCTTTATCGTCTTCTGATTTTTCTTCTTGATTGTCTACCTTTTCTTTATTTTGTTCAGAATCTGAAGTTTCGCTATCTTTGATACTATTCTCAGAGGTTTGCTCATCTACACTATCTTCGCCATTAATAGAAGTAGCTTCAATATCTTCAGTCTCACTTATATTTTCTTTTTCTTTCTTCTTTTTCATAATAGCTTATCATCTTATTTGTTTACACTTAATTTAACAAATAATGTGCCAATTAATAAAAACTTGTCTTAATGTCAGTTTAATACTATGATTGGCCATACATTTTATTTTTTTGTTCTTTTATATTTTCATCATGTATATACTCATCATAAGTCATTAGTTTGTCAATAGTACCGCTTGGTGTTAATTCAATTATGCGATTGGCTATGGTATTAATAAATTGATGATCGTGAGAACTAAATAAAATATTTCCTTTGAAATTTACTAAGTTGTTATTGAAAGCTTGAATGCTTTCAAGATCTAAATGATTCGTTGGAGTATCAAGAATAAGACAGTTAGCATTTTGTAATTGCATTCTTGCTATCATACATCTCATTTTTTCGCCACCTGATAATACATTTACATGTTTTTCAACTTCCTCTTGCTTAAACAGCATCCTACCTAAAAAACTCTTCATGGTAACTTCATTACCTGGGCCATATTGTGATAGCCAATCTACAAGATTTAACTCAGAGTCAAAATATTTAGTATTATCTAATGGTAGATATGCTGTAGTTATTGTTACACCCCAATTATATTTTCCACCATCAGCTTCCTGCTCACCATTTATAATTTTAAATAAAGCGGTCATAGCTTTTGGATTCTTAGAAAGAAATACTACTTTTTGTCCCTTTTCAATTGTGAAATTTACTTTGTCAAATAATATGGTGCCATCTGTATCTATTGCTTTAAGATCTTGTACTTCTAATATCTGGTTTCCAGGTTCACGTTCCATTTGAAATATTATGCCTGGATATTTACGACTTGATGGCTTTATTTCTGCAGTATTAAGTTTTTCAAGCATTTTTTTTCGCGACGTAGTTTGCTTGCTTTTAGCTACATTTGCAGAGAAACGTCTGATAAATTCTTCTAATTGCTTTTTCTTTTCTTCTGCTTTCATTTTTTGGTTTTGTGCTTGCCTCAAAGCAAGTTGTGAACTCTCATACCAAAAAGAATAATTTCCAGAAAAAACTGTTACCTTACCAAAATCTATGTCTATAGTTTGTGTGCTTACAGAATCTAAAAAATGTCTGTCATGAGATACAACAAGAACAGTTTGTGAATCATCAATTTCTCCCAAATAATCTTCCAACCATTCTACAGTTTCTAAATCAAGGTCGTTTGTAGGCTCATCAAGTAATAAATTTTCAGGTTTTCCAAAAAGTGCTTTTGCCAACATCACTCTAACTTTTTCATTATTTGAAAGTTGACTCATATATTTTTGATGCATATCGTCTTTTACACCAAGATTTTGTAATAGTTGTGCAGCTTCACTTTCAGCTTCCCATCCATTCATTTCAGCAAATTTTAATTCTAAATCAGCTGCTTTATTACCATCTTCTTCTGTCATTTCGGACTTAGCATATAGTGCCTCTCTTTCTTTCATATTTTTCCATAGAGGTTCATGTCCCATCAATACAGTGTCAATTACTTTAAATTTGTCATATTTAAAGTGATCCTGTTCCAAAATTGAAAGACGTTCTCCTTGTCCCATTTCTATAGTACCTTTGTTAGGCTCAAGGTCACCAGATATTACACGTAATAAAGTTGATTTTCCAGCACCATTTGCACCAATAATACCATATATATTACCATGTGTAAATTTTACATTTACATCTTTATAAAGAACTCTCTTACCAAATTGAATAGCTATATTTGAAAGTGTAATCATTATCTATTTCTTATATTAAAATTTTGTAAATTATCTTTTATATTATACCCTATGCGTATCAATATTTAGCTATTCATTGAAATTAGGAATTCTTCATTACTTCTTGTATTTTGCAATCTAGAATGTATAGCGTTCATTGCCTCTATAGGGTTCATATCTGCGATATATTTACGAAGTATCCACATACGATCAATGGTAGTTTTATCCTGCAATAAATCATCACGACGTGTACTAGATTGTACTAAATTTACAGCTGGGAATATTCGTTTATTACTTAATGTTCTATCAAGTTGTAATTCCATATTACCTGTACCCTTAAATTCTTCAAAAATAACTTCATCCATCTTAGAGCCAGTATCAATTAAAGCAGTTGCTATTATTGTCAATGAACCTCCATTTTCTATATTTCTTGCCGCGCCAAAAAATCGCTTGGGCTTTTGCAGTGCATTAGCATCAACACCACCAGTAAGAACTTTTCCTGACGCAGGTGCAACTGTATTATATGCCCTAGCAAGTCTGGTGATGGAATCAAGGAATATTACAACATCGTGGCCTGATTCAACCATTCGCTTCGCCTTTTCAAGTACAATACCTGCTATTTTCACATGGCGTTCTGCTGGTTCATCAAATGTTGATGCTATAACTTCCGCATTAACAGTCCTGGCCATATCTGTAACTTCTTCGGGACGTTCATCAATTAACAACATCATTAAATAAGCTTCAGGATGGTTAGCAGCTATTGCATTAGCAATGTCTTTCATCAAGATTGTTTTACCTGTTTTTGGTTGAGCAACTATTAAAGCACGTTGTCCTTTACCTATTGGTGAAAATAAATCAACTATTCGCGTTGATAGATTTGTTGTTTTTGAATCCTTACATAATGTAAATTTCTCATTTGGAAAAAGAGGAGTCAAGTGTTCAAAGGCTACTCGATCTCTAACTTCTTCAGGAAGTCTCCCATTAATTTTATCGATAGTTGTCAATGGGAAATATTTTTCTCCTTCATGTGGTGGACGCACATGGCAATCTATAACATCTCCTGTTTTTAATCCATAATTTTTTATTTGGCTTACAGAAACATATATATCATCAGGTGATGAAAGGTAATTATAATCGCTTGACCGTAAAAAACCATATCCATCAGGCATAACCTCTAACACGCCATTTGCGCTGATTATATCCGAAAAATCATACGTATTATTTTGTTGCTGGGCATCTTCATCATTATAATATTGCTGACTTGGTTGGTTTAGTGGTCTATCAAACATATCATAATTAGGAATAGCACCTTGATCCTCAATAGGTATATCTACTACAGTTATAAAATCTGTCCCATCTCCAGGATCACCTTCCCAAATATTCATATCATTATTTTTAGATAATTTTGTTTGTAGCTGATCTATAAGATTATTATTAAGATCGTCTTTCATATTATCCTGATTATCTGAAATAGGTTTGTTATCCATTTTTTCTAATGGGGTCTGAGGTATAAAATCTATAGATTTTTCAGGATTATTTTTCTTTACTTCTTTTTGAGGTTCTTCACTTTCACCTGTGGGTTTCAAATCTTTTATTTCTGTTTTTTCCTCTATAAGGTCTTGCGACACTTTCTTCTCCTCGTCATTTGTATTGCGATCTACCTCTTTTTTATCATCATTTTTTATTATTTTTTCTATTTTTTGATCGTTACTTTTATCCTCCGTTATAGTATTCTTTATTTTATCCTCAGATGTGTTAGTCGATGATTCCTTAAATAAAGTAGGTAGCTCTATTTGTGTACTTGCATGGTTCTTTTGTAAATCAAAGTTTTCACCATCTTTACCCTTAACTGTATATACTTTGTCTGTCTCTTTCCTAGCAATTCTTGTTCGTTTTCTTTTTGTAGGCTGCTGATGTGTTGCACCTACATCAATTGCTTGTCTGTCTAATATGGCATAGATGATAGCTTCTTTGTCATCGTTTTTTTTGTATTCTGCTTGAATTTCATTTGCGATATTTTCCAATTCGGAAATATCTTTACTTAATAAGATTTCTTTACTATACATAAATTAAATATGTGTGAATGCAAATTTAATAATTTTGTGATAATTGTTGTTTCCAGATTGGAAACATAGGGAATTTTAAAAACGGTTGCAAAGTTAATATTTTATTTTTTCTATTCAAAACTTTACAACCATTTTCTTATATTATTTGGACATTTAGCCCCATTTAGATATAAATATGTCAACTATGTCTTCCTAATAAATATTTCTTAATCGGTAGGGGAAAAAGTTTTAAAATTATATCCTTCACTTTTAAGCCACTCTAATGATTTTGGTAAAGCATAATAAAGTTTATCAATACTCTTAAGTGAATCATGAAAAGTTATAATAGAGCCATTTCGAGCATATTTCTTTACATTATTAAAAACATCATCAGGAGTCAACCATTTTGAATAATCTCTGGTAACTAAATCCCACATAACAACTCTATACCGCTGCTTTATCCACCAATATACTGTATGCCGTAGCCACCCATGAGGTGGACGAAAGTAATGCGAATGTATTAGCTTGTTAGCCTTTTCAACATCTGCTGCATAAGTCAATGTAAAATGTTTAAATGAACCTATATGATGAAATGTATGATTTCCTACTAAATGCCCTCGCTTTATAACCTCTTTAAATAGATCTGGATAGCGTTTAACATTATCACCAACCATAAAGAAAGTTGCTTTTGCATCATACGCATCTAATGTATCTAATATAAAAGGTGTGGCTTGAGGTATTGGTCCATCATCAAACGTAAGATACACATTGCGTTTTGTAGGATCAAGTCGCCAAAGCGCATGAGGATATAACCAACGTAACCATTTTGAAGGTTGTTCTATTATCATTTTTTAGTCTAATCTACCACCTCGTGCTTTGTATTCATTCACAACTTGATTTAATTCTTTTACATGGCTATTTGCCCATTTTTTATCTATTTTTGTTATACTAGTATATATTAGATTATTCATTATTTGTATGTTCATTAATGCGGAGTTGGCTGTCATTTGGAAATTATTACCAGTTAGACTTAGATAATATCTTAGATATTGTCTTGCATCAAGCCATAACTTATTATATATTTTTAGAGCTTTTGCTTTTTGCCCTACTTGTGCATATGCTAAAGCAATATCGCCTGCTCCACTCATAAAGTTCATCGGTATGTTATACGCTGGTATTTCTTTTTCTGCTTTTGCAAGAACCTTAATAGCTTTTTCCTTTTTCCCCTCTGCAATTAAATTTAGAGCTAAAGTAGCTAATTCACGTCTATGTGTATAACACATTTTTCTAACAGTATCATCAAGATAAATACCGTGTTTACTAATACCTCCCCATTTAAATTTGTTCATTACGATATTATATGTCTTTTCAGTATCATAATTGATTGAAATTTTAGTATTGAATGGAGTTATCCTATTAACAAGACCTTCTTGAATAAAGTTGTTAGAAAGATTCATGAAATTTTCACTTCCTACAGTTATTGCAACATATAATGGGCGTGTCCAATTACAGTTAGCTATCATTTCCAACATCATAAGATCGTGTTTATATAGTTTATTTCTCCCTGCAAGTGAAATAACCATTTTGTCAGGTATGCTATCAGTAGGTATCAACATGTTACTTTCTTTAACAGCATTTTTATCTATAGTCATATAAAGTGTATCTGTAGGTATGACCCTCATATCTTTATCTTTATTTTGAACCCAATATTTCAATACGTTTTTAAGTTCAAAAGGCTCTTTGCCAAAACTCTTAACAGCATTTTTATAATCATTTTTATAGAGCTCTTTTACCTGTTCTTTTAAAGAAGGATCAACCTGAATAACCTCATTAGTACCATCTATATAATTTATTCTTGGCCAATTTATAGGAACTTGCGGAGAACTATACGCAGGACGTTTCATTTGATCTATATACCAATCAGTTTGCAGATATGAGAGATTACATACTCTTGCATCTGTTCTTACGCCTTCTACATCTTGGTTATACCATAATGGGAATGTATCGTTATCAGCATTTGTAAATATAATAGGATTACCCTTTTCCTGTAACGAGTTAAGATAATTTTGACCAAAATCTCTTGCTGTGTATCTTCCAGAACGGTCATGATCATCCCAAGTTTGTGATGCCATTTGTATTGGAACTAATATAGAAGCTATAGCAGCAATAGAAGCACTTATTATAGGATTTATTCTTATTTTCTTACTAATCCACTCATATATAGCCATTACACCTAATCCGCACCAAATAGCGTATGCATAGAATGAACCGGCATAAGCATAATCCCTTTCACGTGGTTGAGATGGTGTTTGATTAATATATATAACTATTGCTAAGCCTGTCATAAAGAACAAGAAAAATATCACCCAAAATTGTTGTATTCCTCTTTTACCTTTCCATGCTTGCCATACAAGACCTATAATACCTAATAATAGTGGGAGACAATAGAATACATTGTGCCCCTTATTTGCTTTAAGCTCATCAGGTAACAAGTTCTGATCTCCATACAATGCATTATCAATAAAAGATATACCTGTTATCCAGTTACCATGCTCTGGTTCACCTAACCCTTGTATATCATTTTGACGTCCAGCAAAGTTCCATAAGAAATATCTCCAATACATAAAATTGCATTGATACCCTATAAAATATTGTAGATTTTCTAATTGTGTTGGCACCTTTACACCGTCTTCCTCACGACCTTCTATACCTCCCATTACAGATTCATAATCTTTAGCATGTAATTCATCCCACATTCGAGGGAAGAACATATTTTGTTCATATACTTGAGTATACTTATGCTGTGCTATGAAATACGAATCTTTTTCGTTTGGAGATTCTTTTTCTTTACGCTCATATATAGGTGCTCCTTCTTTTATTTCAAAATGTTCACCATCTGCAGCTACTTTGGGCTGACTTGAATATACTTTACCATAGAGTAGAGGATAATCTCCGTATTGTGTTCTACTCAAATATCTTCCAAGAGTAAATATATCTTCTGGTGAGTTTTGATCCATAGGAGGGTTCTCTGTTGATCTTATTACAACAAGTGCATAAGAGGAATAACCTATAATAATCATCAACATTGATAACAATGCAGTATTTTTTATTCTTGAAGTTATGATATTTGTTTTACCTTTCTTCAATTTAAGTAGGAAAAATAATGCACCGATTATTATTATTGCACTAATAATAGATGTCCAACCATCTCCTATAAAAGGTAAACCAATCAATATAATTGATGCCAAAAAAGCTATATTTTCACGTTTTAAACTTGTTTGTCTATGTGTTTCTAATATAGCCCAAATAAATGAGGCTACTAATAATATAATATAAATTATAGTTCCTGTATTGAAAGGAAAACCTAAAGAATTTGTAAAAAACAGTTCAAAGAAGCCGCCTACCTTAACTATACCAGGTACTATTCCATATAATATTAAAGTTAATAATAAAATAGAGACAATTAGAGCAATTATTGAACCTTTGAGATCGGCATTTGGATTTTTTCTGTAGTAATATATTAGTACTATCGCTGGTATACAAAGTAAGTTTAATAAATGCACTCCTATAGATAGACCTATCATATATGCAATTAGGACAATCCATCTATCAGAATTTTGTTTGTCTGCATTATTTTCCCACTTTAATATTAACCAAAAAACTATTGCAGTAAATGCAGATGAATATGCATATACCTCCCCTTCAACAGCAGAAAACCAAAAAGTATCGCTAAAAGTATATATAAGAGCACCAACTATAGCTGCCCCCTCTATTGCAATTATTTTTGATACACTGATCTCTTTTGATTCATCTTTTATAATTAACCTTCTGGCTAAATGGCTGATAGTCCAAAATAAAAACATTATACATGTAGCAGACAATAATGCACTCATTGTATTAACCATTCGTGCTACATTTGAAGGATTATCCACAAACAGAGATAAGAAGTTAGCTGTAAGAGCAAAAAAAGGTGCCCCAGGAGGATGCCCTATTTCAAGCTTGTATGCAGATGTTATAAACTCTGGACAGTCCCAAAAACTTGCAGTTGGTTCTATAGTAGAGCAATAAACAAAAGCTGCTATTAAAAATGTAATCCAACCAAAAGCATTGTCAATGATTTTAAATTGTCTCATTGTATATATTGTATTTATTTTCTGTGCAAAGATAATAATATTTAGTTCGTATATGTGTTATTTGCTATATTTTTTATCTTAAAGTTTATTTATTTATATATCTATGATAAAATTTGAAATATACATATATCTCATATACTATAAAATGTATTGTCTGTTCTATTCTTTTTTTTTCTATGGAACCAATTTTTATAGGTTAAATAAATTTTTATAACTTGTTTCAACATATCCTGATAATGAGTTATAAAGATTACGTAATTCCTTAGAATTAATTTTTCCTTTCTTATACCATTTTTTAGTAACTATAGTTGTTCTTTTTTCTATTTCATTCTCAATTGGCTCTAATTTTTGTATTATACCATTACCTTGTCTATTATATAATTCTTCCCAACGGAAATATCTATCAGAGCCTATACCTTCATGAAAAGCATATACACGTTCTTTTAATGTATCAACCTTTTTACCAAATATTGTTACTTTTTCTCCCTTTTCAGCTTTATATATCTCAGGAATTAGTTTATCAGCACCTTTGACCCAAAAAGGGAAGGCTGTACTTACAGGTGGGTATCCAATAACTGTCCACATAGTTGTAAGCTCAGGATTCTCTCCTGTCTTTACTCCATGTATAACTCCAGAACAAGAAGTACCTACTCTTGATATTAAATCCTGATCAATAAACCAGCCTGTAGTATTTGGCAAGTTGTGTTTACCATCATGTAAATCAAGTCCTAATTTGGGATTACGGAATGATCTGTCTAAATTTTGAAACATCCATATTGGGGTAATAGATTTCATTTTTGCAGCCTTATATAATTCTTCTTCAGTTGTTTGATAACGTACATATCCCAATCCTTCATGTTCCTTTCCTGTAAAACTAAAGTTAGTTCGCACTATATATCCATTAGGTGCGACCTTAGAATCATTAGCATCAAAATATTTATAGCTTTTTGTACTTATTTCAAACCAACCTGCACCACCTTTTGCATCAATAATTCCAAAATTAGCACATAATCCATCAAGTTTCAATTTCTTTGAGTCAAGCATCTGCTTTAACTCCTCTACTGTAGCACATAAACTGAGAACTTTATACATGAATTCACCATTCTTAGCTCCGGGTTCTATACCATTTACTGTTTTTTCAAGATTAAATGACTGGGTATTTATTATAGATAGCCCTGCAGAATTAGTACCTAACCAAAGTTCTTCTTTTACTCGCGGTTCACAATCAACTACACCTATAAAATTATATCGTTGTCCTCTAAAAAATTTCATAGCATTTTGTAGATTATCCGTATCTCTTACTTTCCATATAAGTGGCCGTCCATCTTTAGTAGCTTTACCGGTTACAACTGCTGCTGTGCAAGCATATCCTGCTGTTATTGTTGTCCATAATATGGACAGAAGTATTAGTGCTTTTTTCATTTTATTTGAATATGTATAATATGCAAAATTACAATTTTATTTTACAACCGTACTTCTGTAATAGGTAAAATTAGCTCTTCAAGCTCTATCATGGCGTTTATAAGTGATATAGCTTTATATTTTCCTATATCTTTTGGAGTTAAATCCACTTCTATTAATTTTCTCTGCTTTATTAATTGTCGACGTTTAGTCCCATTGAGAAGTGGAATAGATGGCGTTACCCATTTTATACCATCATACAATGCTATATTTGTGTATGAAGTATCTGTTAGGCGGTTACATTTTACTATTAAAACTTCTTCATCTTGCTTTACTCTTAGTTTTAATTTATTTAAAGATTCTCTATTAATACTTTTAAATGCGTACTCTATTGTATTATCTGTAATAAGTTTTATATGTTTAACCTGCTTAAGTCGATATTGTGTACATGTCGGCTGATATATATTTATATTATCATAAGTAAAGCGTAATTTTATAGTTCCTTCTTTTTTATTTATTAGCTTTATAATATCATTATCTATAATTTTGTTATACTTTTCCCAATTTTGTGATCTTGTATAATTAACACGATCAATATGCTCTTTAATGTTTTTTACTTCACCATCTACTACTTTTATTGTTTCAATGAACTGGCACATATATTTTTTCTATTATTTCATTATATTCATCTTCGTTATTACTTTGTGTTGTTATTCCACCTCCAGCTTTATAATATAGTTGGTTATCTTCAATATCTATAAATCTTATCATAACAGCACTATCAAGTTTAGCATTCGCCCATCTTCCCATAATCCCAGTATAAAAATTACGATTATAATTTTCTGCTTGTTTTATAATTTCTATAGTTTTTGTTTTTGGAGCCCCTGTTATAGATCCTGCTGGTAGGAGTTTGAAAATAAGTTCTCCAATATGATTTTGATAATATGGTAATACATTTGCAGTTATTTTAGAGCTTGTCTGTATAATGTTACCTCTATCTGTTTCTATAATATCAGCATATCTATATTTGTCCACTTTAACCCCATTTGCAACAATACTTAAGTCATTTCGTATTAGATCGACTATTGTTGCATGCTCTGCAGCCTCCTTCGGATTATTAATAAGCTTTTGCAAAGCATTAGTACTTGTTGCATCTATAGTACCCTTCATAGGATAGGACGAGATAATATTTTTTTCTATACGAATAAAAGTTTCTGGTGAAAAACATAAAAATTTATCCCTTATCCATATTTTATATTTTGATTTTGCTTGTATATATAAGTCTTTCAATGATAGATTAGTAACTATTGGTATTTTCCATGTTAAATTTGTTAGGTAGCTATTACCTCTTTGTTGATTATCTTTTACAAAGTTAATTGCTTTATTATATTTATCTATATCAGGTTTATCAAATGTAAGTATTGGTTTTATTTTTGTTTCTTGTTTTATATTATGTGCATTAGAGAAATCAGACAATTGAATCATAATTCTATTATTATCAATATCTTTTGTCTCTTCTATTATATTGTTGTTCATATCATAACTTATGACAAAAATAAAGTCTTTTCCTTTATTTGCCAATTCATTAATTAATTGTTGTGTTTGTAATTTATTATATATTTTCATTTTATATCTTCTTCATCTTGTGTCATAGTTACCTGTATCCTATTATTTTGCTCAAGAATCTTTTTCAATATTTTTTGTATATCTTTAGTTGTCATCTCATTAACAATCTTTTCAAAATTAGTATCGAGATCTATTCCATTATATAAATCATTATATAGCACATATTCCCAATAATTATTCATTTTAAGTACTTGCTTATAAATTTTTAGTTCGTATGCCTTAACCTTGTCCAAATCTTCTTGTTTTGGACCATTTTCCGCAATATTCTGTAATTGCTGATCAATAATAGGTATAAGTTGGGCATATTTTTTGGGATCAGTTTGAAAAGCTATTCTAATCATAGCTTCGTTATATGGTAAATGTTGTAAAGAGCCATTAACTTCAACTCCATATGTTCCGCCTTTATCTTCTCGCACTTTATCAGTATATACAATACGTAGTATTTGTCCTATAGCATCCATTATTAAATCGTTACGGTCATTATAGTCTAAATTTCCTTTTATAACTATTGTTGTTGTAGTGGTTGGTGTTGCTTGTTTTTTCTTAAATATATGAGTTATTTTCCCATCTACTAATTTTGCTCCCTTTGTACCTACATTTTCAAAAATATTATTATATGGTAATGTGGCTATATATTGGCATAATAAGTCTTTTGTTTTATTAATATCAACATTACCAGTAATTATTAATTGGAAATCAGCAGCATTTCCAAACCTTTCCTTATATATTTGCATTATACGATTGTAATCAACTTGCTTTATTAATTCTGCGTTCATAGATCTCAATCTATCAGTAGCAAAAGCTATTTTATGTAACGTATCATTATACTCTATCATTGGATTTACAAATGCATTTGTCAAAAACTCTTTTTGTTGTTCCATTAGATTTTTAAATGCTTTCTCGTCTTTACGTGGCTGAGTAAAATATAAATATATTAATTCAAATAATGTTTTAATATCTTTTTTATTAGAGTATCCATCCATACCTTCTGTCTCATCATTTATAAAAGGTGTAACAGAGACTGATTTTCCTGTTAACATCTTCTCTAATGTGAGATCATCATATCTACCAGCCCCTCCAATTGTTGCACCAGAAATTAAATAAGTAAGGTTAGGCATATCACTATTAGGATAAATATTTTTACCCCCTTTGCTAAAAAACTTAACTCGTATTTCATCTGCTTCAAACTCTGTAGGTTTGATATACACTTTTACTCCATTAGAAAGTATATACTCCGTATATCCATACTTAAATTTATTTTGACTTATTATTGATCCCTTCTGTGGTAAATTTGATATTAAATTAGAATCTAATATTTTTTCTTTATATGGATCATATTTTCTTTTTTGTGCCGTTAGTATTATTTTTTCTATTTTGTTATTCTTGGGCAATTTAAGAGCTTTTTTCCGTGGAGCATATAATGTTACTACTTGATTTTTGTTTGTTATTATTTCTTTGATGACAGAATTAACATCATTAAGTTTAACTGATTTATTCAATTTCTCTACTAAACTTAATTCAATCTCAGGACTTATTATAGGTTCATTTTCTAAAAAATTATTTATACATTGCTCGACAAAATCTCCATTTCTTCTATTGTCCTTATCATTATACCCACTTTCTGCATATGAGAGTAATTCTTTTTTACCTAATTCTATTTCTTGATTAGTTAATCCCCATTGTTTTACTCTCTGAATTTCAGCTATTATTTGTTCTATACCTTCTTCTATCATGTTCTCTTTTAGTACAGCTGATATTTCAAATACATCTTTAGTTGACGCTAAAAAGAAATTTCCATCTCTTACAGAAGCTGATATAAAAGGGGAATTTTCTTTCCTCACTAACATTTCAATTCTGTCATTTATAGCCATTCGAATAATATTTGTTATAAAGTCATCAGAATATTTCTTAATAGTATTTCTGTTTTCACGCTTAGTAATATCTCGTTTCATGTATAGCGTAAAATTAACTGTAGGCTGTTCTGTATCTGTTGCAGAATAAATTATCATCCATTTATTATCAGGAATAGGGTAGTATATTCGCTTAGCTGGATTGATTGGTTTTGGTATAGAATTAAAAAGTTTTTTTATTTTATTTTCTATTTGGTTTACATCTATATCACCAACAACTATAATAGCTTGTAAATCTGGTCTATACCATCTTTTATAATAGTCTCTTAAGTCCTTATATTTAAAATTTTGTATTATATTCATATTTCCAATGGGCATACAGTCAGCATACTTTGTCCCTTTATATATAATAGGCATAGACTGTTCCGCTAATCGTTGCATAGCCATTCCTGTTCGTCTTGTACGCCATTCTTCTTGTACAACACCTCTCTCTTTATCTATTTCTTTATCCGTTAATAAGAGATTATGGCTCCAATCACTAAGTATAAGTAAACATGAATCTATTACTCCTTGTCGAGAAATAGGTACTGAAGATATATTGTAAACTGTTTGATCAACACTTGTATACGCATTTAAGTTTACACCAAATTTTATACCTACACTTTCACACCACTTTACAATACTTGGTTTTTCGCTATTTCCTATGAAATTTTTTGTTCCATTAAATGCCATATGCTCGAGAAAGTGTGCTAATCCCCTTTGTCGTGGCTCTTCAAGAATAGAACCAACACGTTGCGCAATATAGAAATCTGCAATTCCTTTAGTTTGTGCATTATGTTTAATATAATACGTTAGTCCATTCTGTAATTTTCCTATTTTTATTGTAGAATCGTTTTTTATTATTTCCCTTTCTGCTTGTGAATTAAGAGAAATAATTGCAAATAAAATGAATAAAACTTTTTTCATAATTTCTATTTTTTATTTCTTAGATATGAAGGTACAGCATTGGGAATAAAGTCGTTAGTAGAATTATTTGTATCTATCCATTTATTTCCTTCCTTCTTTCTTATAACTGATTTATTGTATCTTGTTTCATCAAAATCTACATGTCCACAATAAGTAAATCCTTTATCTAACACTGGTGAAACTAAGTTCCACTCATGTACTGTTGGGACAGCAAGATTAACAGCATCAATAATCCATTGATTTGGCATATAATATTCATACTCATTCATAGGAACTACAATATCTCCCTGCCTAAATATATACCCAAACCTATAACGATATTTTGTCATATAAGTTTTCATATCAACCATTGGTTTTGCAATAGCATAAGACTTTACACCACGAGTATGCATAACAAAAGTACCGCTAAAATTAGCATACCAATTTATTAAATTAGGAACCTTAGGGTTATCCCTATCACCTTCTATATGAGATGTTTTATCATATATTTCAAATTCAGCTTTACTAAGATCAAATGAATTTGGATTTATAGGTCTGTGATCTATGGCCGTTAGTGCTATAGTTATTTCTTTACCAGGTTTTATAGGTACATCTTTTCCACTTCCAGGTATAACATATATTGCAACAATAGTCATCGCTTCATTCATTATATCAGGCTTATAGTCATGCTTATCATCACTTGTAAAAAAAGATTCTATAAATGCTACTCCATCTGCATACATTGTAGTATCACTATTATTACCTATTTTTATATATTGATCATCTGTGTACATGAATCCAGCAGGCGTGGTTGTACCAGTAAAAAATATCTCTGAAATTACAAGCCCATCTTTTGCAGAATATGTTGTTAGCGAAATTTCTGTTTTTAAGTCTTCTCCTGTATCTGATAATATTTTTACATCATCTTTTTGAGCTTTTACAGTTGATTGTATTTTATTTTCATTAATTGTATTATTTATAGAACCAACAACTTCTATATTATATAGCCCTTGTGGTATTTGAAATGAAGTAATAAAATCATTTCCTTTTTGTTTAAAATCTTTTATAATATATTTTTTATTTGTTCTAATATTAGTTAAAATTGTTTTTGCTTTTATTAATTGTATATTTTTTAGATTTAATGGGGCATGTAAAACTATTTCATGGGTTACCATCTTAGGAGAATCAAATTCATCCTTGTCTGGTGTACAAGAATATAGTGCTATAATTAATATGGGAATTATAGAAGTTAAACCTATAAGTTGTTGTAATTTTATTGTCTTATTCATTGTAATATTTTTTTAGAATTTAAAAACTACAACCTATGTTTGTAGTGATTACTATTTGTTTTATAATATTTGTTATCAAATAACGTAAATCTAAATTGAAAAATATACTTTTACCATTAAACTTTTTGGGATTATAAAATACTTTATAGCCTGTGTGCACATTTAAACTATTAGAAGCCTTAGCTGCATACGTATCATTAACCAATTGCGTTATTTTTTTCCCCATAATAGCATATGGCATTATAATTTTTTTATAATAATTATTCGAATATGTTAATTCGCAATTCAAAATATGTATCCATCTATTATCGGTTGTAGATTTAGTCCATTGCGAACCTATATTAAAATAGTTATTTGCTATTGTCATTTCACGCTTTAAATCTATATATCTTTGTTGCTCGTAGGTAAGTCCAACTCGTGACATTAGTAATAGTTGTCTCTTACTATCCATACTCCATGCGCCAGATATATAAGTATTCGTCCATTTACTATGAAACATAGATAATGATATTAAAGATTTATACTCTGTACTTGAAGAACTTCCTGCTATATGTTCTATACCTATTCTTTGTTCCATAGCTATTCCTGCAAATACTGCCCACTGTGATTTTGTTTTTTGCTTCCAACCTGTCTCTATCTCTGTTTTATGTACATTTAAACGTGTTATAGGTAGAGCATTCAATTCAGTTAATATATTTTGATATGGCATATAACTATATTGAGCATCTATATATATACCATTCTTATTTTGGGGTACAATATGGATATTTGTTGAGAATCCACTTCCTTTATAATATGACGAGCGTATTGCACCAGCAAAGCGAACATAATTAGAACCTAATCCTGTAAGATGATATACTGGTATTACCCCTAATGGGTTATAAAATTCTACATCATTTGTTTGCTTATATACTCTTCCTCCAAGACCTGTACCAATACAATAGTTATTTAAGTAGTATGAGACTCCTATATTTACAGATAAATCTGTAGCTATTCCACGTGGACGTGGATCAATTGTTCTATATTCATGTTCCGCTCTAAATTTTATTGCTGCACCTATATTCCATTTATTATATTTTCCTGCATAACCACCACCAAACGTATATTGTTCATTTTCCATATTACCTCCTATGGTATCTGCCATAACATAGGGATACAAAAGATCGTAATCTGATGTAGAATTAAATCGAATATTACGTTTTTTTCCTACTTGATAAGCAGCATCTCCCCAAACTGTACTATTTTTATTTAGGTGTAGATATGATGTTACATAAGCCTTTAACAACGTCTTTGAATTTCCTTTTTCTAATTGACATGCTTTATTTGCATTTACATCAATACAATTAATACCTAATACTGTGATGGGGGTGGTATATGCTATCCGCATAAATGCGGGATTATTATTACTTAAAGATAATAAATAATTCCATTTACTAAAATGTTCCTTTATTGCAATAGTATCATTATTATTTGCTATTATTATATTATGTGTAGCTATTATAAATATAAATATAAATATCTTTTTCATCAAATTATCATTTTATTATCTTACTATTTTTTTTATTTTCCATCCACTAATTATGCACCATATTATAAATATGCCAATGAAAAATATATATAAAATATTTGCTTTACCAATAAAAGTATAAATACGTCCTGTATGTATTTCTATACATAAATAACGTAATGATATAGGTAAGAAAGACATGTTTTTAGGCATCGTCATAAAAGATGCACCATCTTTATATTTTATAACAAATGGAACTTTATTGAAGTCTGATGTATAGCCTACAACTGCATTCTCTCCAAAGGGAATCCCATTTGATTGCTTAACTAATTTTTTCGTATAATAATCTATAATTTTTTGTTTCCTTCTATCCCAAATATACATTCCACTAAATGAACCTATTAACCATTGACCTTTTGTATTTTGTGTTTCAACATTTATCCCCATAACACTTATATTTGGTTGTAATTTTATTCTTTTGGGTGATGCATATATAGAAGATAAAGAATAAAAGCCATCTGACGTACACAATAACCAATCGTGTTTTTTTGTATCATAGCGTAATGTCTGGAATTTATCATTCCATGAGTTAGGTGAATCTAACGTCGAAAACGGAATAGGTGGTATCTTTCCTTTAGCTATAGCAATTAGTGCAGGTGGGCGTAACATCCAACCAGTTATGCATATAAATAATGTAAAAAAAATAGATATCTTCCCTATAGTATTATGCCATGAAATATTTAATAATATAATTTCTTTAAATTTTCTATAATGGAATTTTGGTAAAATCCAGCAGGCAATACCTGTTATTGAGAGAAATATTAATATTATTGCTATAAGATCAACTATTAATTTTCCTAAAATTCCAAACAATTCTCCACTATGTAAAAGCCAAATTGAACGAAATAATGATACCTTATTGTCATTATCATTTGCAGGTCGTAAAAGTAATTTTTTGAATGTTTGATATGGACTGGATGATATATATATATATGATCTTGAAGTAACAATAAGACTATCGCCTATACTCTCAATATCAGATAATCTTTCATCACTATTTCTGTGCATATCTACACGATGCCAAGTATTATTTGATTCATCTAATAAATACAATTCGTATGTAGATAGGGCAAAGACTTTACCTTGTCTTGTCTGCAAAACTCTTCTAATTTGTCGATTATCAGCCCCTACAGGGAGACCTTTATTCAAATCCCTTACATAAGATGATGTAGAATCTGTAAGCCATAGACCATTATTACCATAAATAATAATTTTATTTTTCCAAGAAATTGTCCCTCTTACCAATCCTTTGTCCCAATTTTTATATTGATATGAGGAAGGTAGCCATCTTCTACTAATCTCAATATTAGAAAAATACCTTGAATGATTAAGAATTAGCCCCGAAAGAGCAAACATAATTATAAAAAAAGCAAGGAATATTCCTAACCATTTATGTAGTCTTCTCCAACGATATTTTTTCATTTTTCTGTATCAAATTATGTAAGAAATATAATTTTACATAAATATTATAGCTTTTTTTATGTATGCAGGATGCTTAACTATCTCTATATAATCAGAAGAAGCTCTATAATATTTAACAAACTCATGATTACTTTTACCCCTGAATCTTATAGTGCCTTCTATATCCAATGAATATACTCCACGTAAAAGTTGAGGAAATATAACAGCGTTATCACTATTAAATCTTGAAGAGGTATAATTACGACCAGTAGATAAATTCTTCAAAGTTATAGTTCCTTGTACTTGTATCGTAGTTATTGTATCTGGTAACAAAAGTTGTACATTGGCTTCTGTATAATAGTCCTCGTTCTTGTCTGTACAAGCTTGAAAAATTAATACAGCTATTATAAATAAAAATATATATAATATTTTTTTCATTTTATTACCATCTTTATAGCTTTACATTTAGCTCAATACCAAAATATGGAGTAACGTATCGCCTTATAACGAAATCGTTTCTAACATAGTCTGGATAAACATCCCATATTTTATTAACAAAAAGGGCTATCAATAGTTTATCATTTAATAATTTCTTAGTTGCTTTCAAATTCAAGTCCATAGAAAAAGGAACAGTTTGACGTAAAAACATTGCATCAGTATATGTTCTAACTAAATGTTGAAGGTGTATATCCTTTTTATCAGCCTCTGT
Organism: uncultured Prevotella sp.; assembly: GCA_946998295.1. Lineage (GTDB taxonomy): Bacteria > Bacteroidota > Bacteroidia > Bacteroidales > Bacteroidaceae > Prevotella. The sequence continues at coordinate 44,903 of CAMPYS010000001.1, read as the reverse complement.
AAATGGTCTTATTATACCATCAGTTCCCATATATTTTAGAGGAATATTCTCCTTAAACATAGATTGTTCCGCTGTTATCCAAAGACATTGTGCTGATAACGAAAAACCTAATTTAAGTTTAGGAATTGTTGTATCAAATGTGAAATTGGTATTAACCATTTCTCTTATAAATCCCTCATCATCCTTATATATACCAACAATTTCTAAAGGCTCTCCACCTATCATCTTTGTTGGCTTATACATTATAGGTAAAGAATTATGATATTCTGTTAAAAACCATGCTCCTGTTACAGTTAAACGTGTATTTATTCCTTTAAGCCGTTTTGTAGAAATAATCCATTCCAATCCTCTCTTATACGTACGGCTTCCGTTAGATGTATGTTCATAATCACGCATAGTTAATTTTTTTGTGTAGGTTAACTTATCCACATCTGGACGTGCAGTTATTTTATTTGGATCAATAGTTGAAACATCAAAATCTTTATATTTATAAGGTTTATAAACACTCATTGAGCGGAATCCAGATTTCATATCTTCAACAAAATAGGTAAGTGTTGCTCTATTTCCGTTCCATTCTATATCACCTTTTACTTCCCATTTGAAGTTACGTGCTGCTGTTAAATTTGGATTAGTAGGATCTATAACATAAGTCTGCAAATACATTCTACGGTAATTTGGATTTTCGTGATAGTAATTTAATTCTACAATATCCATATAAGCATGTTCGGGATATAGTAAGTCTATAGTTGGAAACATACTATGCCAACCTATACCACCTGTTAAATTGATACGAACAGGATGATTATATATATTAAATGTTGGAAATGTCCAACCTATATTAATACGTGGGTCTACATTTATTTTTTTATATATTGCAAATCGCTTATTTATTCCTGGCATTGTTTCAGCTCTTACACCTGCTTCCATATCAAATTTATTAGAGCCTATCCCCATACTTAATTGTTCTTCTAAGTAAGCTGCAAGACATTGAGAAGCAGGAATATCTATATAGCGACGAGGTCTAAATGATGCGCCAGTATATACAGGATGCAGACGGTCATATATTTGTCCTTCGCCTATATTTCTATCCATTTGATAATCTACACCTAATAAAGTGGAATTAGATATTCTTTTTATTGGTATACTAAATCGTGAATTAGCTTTAAGATATAGGTTTATAGGCTTCCCATCTACAATATGTGTAGCAACATATTTATAAGGTCTTATCAGTACTGCATCACTCTCCCCATCTGTCATTGTCATTGCTGCAGGTGTATCCCCATCAAGTTGCACAAGGCGAGTTCTCTCTAAACGGTTTTTTTCATATGAGAAAGCTGCTTCTATTTCTGCGTTATCGAAAACGGACAATTCATTATTACTATTTATATCAAGTGAAAAACTTGTAGCATAACGGTTATATGTTGATTTATATTTGTCTATACCTCCATGATTAAATTGTGGATCTACTTTGTCGTCATCAAATGAGCCTCCATAATCAAGATTAAGTGAACTAGCTATATTTAGAGATGGGGTTATCCAACGTTTATTTATCCTCGCAGATAGTGTTATACGTTTATATGTTTCTAAAAGATTACGAGGTTCAGCTTTATTATTAAGATAATCGCTACTTAAGTTTAACGATAGTCTTTTTTTTGTCCACTCAAAAGCCTTAGCTAAATAGAATAATTTTGTATCCATATCAGCTTTAAAACGAGCCGACAAATCATTACCTCCTTTTCTACGTCTTACTTTTACTAACCCGCTTGTAAGTTCCCCGTATTGTACAGATGGTATTCCTCTAACAATTGTTACATCTTGAATATCATCAGTTGATAGTGTACGCATATCTACTCCAGAATTTACAAAATTTCTCTTACCAGAAGTTCTGTCTATTGCTCCTGACAAATATTGCATATTACCGTTTACACTTATCGGGGCACCATCAACTATAAATCGTGTACCTAAAGAAGATGTTGTATACTGACTACTATTAATAGGTACTTCACGTAACTTTATTGTATTTGGAACATTTAAGCGAGGGTCCTTAGCACGACCACCTGGAAGCAGCTCCAATAAATCTGCAAAACTTGATGGTTGCAAATGTTCCATAGCATGACGACTTATAGTAGAAGTACTTGATAGACCATGTCCCTCTTGTGCAGTTACAACAACTTCATTAAGTTTATGCGAATCTTCCTCTAAATAAAAAATATCAGAATTTTTAGCGACTACACGTTTTGTTTTGTAACCTATGTATGATATATTTATTGGCTGCGAAATATTTTTATCAAGTATAAATATTCCATTAATATCTGTTACAGCTATTATTTTTTTTGAAGTAATACGTGAAATAGTAGCACCTATTATAGGTTCTCTACTTTTTTTATCTAACACTTTACAGTGTATTTGAGCTGATATAGAAAAACTATAAGATGCTACTATTAAAAATATAATTAGACGTCTCAAAATTTTAATTTGTTTCAATTATCACAAGAAAATCTTTTTGCCATTATGTATATATATACCACTATTGGTTGGCTTTTCTATTTTACGACCACATAAGTCGTACCATTGTCCATTATCTGTATCTTTTGATAATTTGATAGTATTTATACCATCTGATGCACCTTTAAATTCTACCCAAGTAAAGAAATCCATATTTCCTTCTGCCTGTTTAGGTATCCAACCACGAGCTTTTACATCTTTTGCTTGGGCTTCTGTCAAAATATTTCCTTCATTTTTATAATATTTATTGTAAATACATAACTCATATTCTGTACCATCAGGTTCTTTTTTAGAAAGTGATGAAATTAATTTATCCATAGATTTTCCCTTTATCTTATTTCCCCAACAAGATATAAATTCTAATTTAAAGTTGGTTGATAAATCAAGTTCAGATAAGTTGTTTTTACTGCACTCTAATCGTTCTAACAAAGTGCACTTAGCAATATCAAGTTTATTAATATTATTTCCATTTACAAACAATTCTCTTAAATTTATCATATTTGTTAAATCTATGGTATTAAGTTTCGGATTATCACCCAAATATAGATTCTCTATCTGTTCTGCGCCTGAAAAATCTATTTCTTCAATAGATGTATTTTGTAAAGATATTCCCTTTAAGTATTTAGCACCTTTTAAATTAAGTTTTTTAATATTTTTACAATCTGACAACCAAATAACTGTTAATTTAGGTGCTTCAGAAGGATTGAAAGTAGAAATTGGATTTTGATCTAAATGTATTTCATGAAGGCGAGTAGCCTGACTTAAATCTGTTCCTTCTACATTACAAGCAGTTAGATCTAAATAATTTAAATCTCCTTTTATTATAAAATCCTTAGATTTTAATTCTATCCAAAGATCTTGATTTTTGGAATGCACAATATTTGCACCTTCAAAAGAAATATTAACATTTTCTTTTGGATCATCATCTATTTCGTCTCCCTCATTATCTATTCCTCCATAAATTAAAGCTTTTATATGCAAGACTTTACCAGTAGGATTATTTGTACGTACTTTTATAATACTTGTACCTATTGCACTTGCTGTATTAAATGCACATAGAAGAGAAAAAATAATAAAACTTAAATAAAATTTCTTCATTATCCTTTTGTATTTTTATTTTATAAATTTATTAATATGTATATTATGGCTGCAAAGTTAATATATATGTATTTGTCTTACAATACCTATAACAAGGTAATTTAATTTGTAGAAAATATTTTTTATAATATTAAACTATAAAAATAAATATAAAAATGGGGATAGATTTCATAATACAATAATCTATCCCCTGAAACAAAAAATTATAATTATGAATAATTATAGTTTATCAAATTCTGTATGGAAATTGATAACAGCTTCTATACCTTTCCAGAAAATATCTAACGGAATATTTTCATTAGGAGAGTGAATCGCATTTGATTCTAAGCCAAAGCCCATAAGTACTGTCTTTACTCCAAGTATTTTCTCAAAAGTTGAAATGATAGGTATACTACCCCCACGACGAACTGGTAAAGGACGTTTACCAAATGCCTTTTCAAATCCTCTTTCTGCTGCTTGATAAGCAGGAAGAGTTATAGGACAAACATAACCTTGACCTCCATGCAAGAATTTAATATCAACTTTTATGCTTTTAGGTGCTACTCGCTTGAAATAATCTATAACAAGTTCTCCTATCTTTTCATAATCTTGATTTGGCACTAATCTACAAGATATTTTAGCAAATGCCTTAGATGGTATAACAGTCTTAGCTCCATCACCTTGATAGCCACCCCATATTCCGCATATATCAAAAGAAGGACGGAATCCGTTACGTTCTATAGTACTGTATCCTTTTTCGCCAAATAACTCTTCAACATCTAATGCTTTTTTATATGCTTCTTCATTAAATGGTATTTGCGCTACCATCTTACGTTCTTCGCTTGGTATATCTAAAACATCATCATAAAAATGTGGGAAAGTAATATGTCCATCAGAATCTATACAATTAGTAAGCATTTTGCATAGTTCATAAACAGGATTTGCAACTGCACCTCCAAAGTGTCCTGAATGTAAATCATGATTTGGTCCAGTTACTTCTATTTGCCAATAAGCTATACCACGTAAGCCCGTAGTTAGCGATGGTAAGTCAGCTGCTAACATACTTGTATCAGAAACAAGAATAACATCGCTTTTTAGTAGCTCTTTATTTTCAGAGCAGAATGCAGAAAGGCTCGGAGAGCCTACTTCTTCTTCCCCTTCAAGTATAAATTTTATATTATGTTTTAACAATCCATTTTTATTTACATATTCAAAAGCTTTAGCCTGTATAAAAGATTGTCCTTTGTCATCGTCTGCGCCTCTTGCCCAAATATGTCCATCACGTATAATTGGCTCAAATGGTTCACTTTTCCATAATTCAAAAGGTTCAGCAGGCATAACATCATAGTGTCCATATATTAGCAAAGTCTTAGCTGCTGGATTTACCATTTTTTCTGCATAAACTACGGGGTTTCCTTTAGTAGTCATAACTTCAGCTTTATCAACACCTGCCATTAGTAAAAGCTCTTTCCAACGCTCGGCACACTTTAAAATATCCTTATGATGTTTTTCTGGTTGTGCGCTTACGCTCGGTATACGGATGAGACTAAAAAGTTCATCAAGAATGCGGTTTTCGTTTTTTTTTAGATATTCTTTAATCATAGTTTTTATATAATAGCTTTAAAGTTTTTTAATAAGGCTTTTATTTAATTGAAGTAATATAGAAAAGTTGCAATTCCTTCAAGAGCTGGTTTTCGCTCTCCCTCTATTTCTATTTTGAATTTTATGCCTGTCTTACATATACCACGTAGATTTTCTATACTGTGAAGGGTTGTTACTAACCTCACTCTTGAACCTGTAATAACTGGTAAACCAAATCTCATTTTATCCATACCGTAGTTTACCAACATTTTAAGGTTATGTACTTCTATTATTTCATCCCACATATGGGGTATTAAAGATAGTGTAAGATATCCATGTGCAATCGTACTCTTATATGGACTTTCTTTTTGAGCCTTTGCTGTATCAACATGAATCCATTGGTGATCTAATGTTGCATCAGCAAATAGATTAATACGTTCTTGATCTACTTTTATCCATTGGCTTTTTCCAAGTTCCTTTCCTAAATAAGTAGCTAATTCTTCGTAGCTATTTACTATTACTTTCCCCATATTTACTTATTTATTTAATAAATTTAATGGCAAAGATAAGAAAAAAAGCATATATATTACATATATTAATTATTTCTTTTATTCATATTTCATAGTTTTAGCTGGAGCTATGTGACTTATTAAATAACTTGGAATAATTAAAATTATCAGACAGATAAATAAGGTAGCTATATTCAGTGCTATTACTATAGGAATATTAAGTTCTACAGGTACTGTGTTTACATAGTATATTTTCTCATCTAAACTAATAGCACCTGTGAATTGTTGAAACAAAACAAGCCCTATACCTATGATGTCACCCCATAACAAACCTTTACATATAATAAAACTGGCAAGCCAAAGAAAGATATGACGTATTTGCGAATTACGTCCTCCTATAGCTTTAAGCAATCCTATCATTTGTGTACGTTCAAGTATTATAATTAGCAACCCAGAAATCATAGTAACACAAGCAACAGCTATCATAAGAACAAATATAATCCAAACATTAAGATCCATAAGGTTTAACCATGAAAAAATTTGTGGGTTTTGTTCCATAACAGTAGCACTTGAATATCTGTTGCCATAATTATCTCGTTTTCCTCTTATTTTTTTTGATATGTTGTAAGCAATTTTGTTTAAATCATCAATGTTTTTTACTATAATCTCAGCTCCTGAATATTGGTTTGATTTCCAACCATTAATCTTATTTACAGTATATATGTTACTTAAACATATTTGGCTGTCATATTGTTTTAAATTTGTTTCATATATTCCACAGATTTTAAATCTACGAGGTAAAAAACCTTTTTCATTAAGAAAATAAGCAAAAATGCGATCGTTTAATTTTAGATTTAACTTGTCGGCTATAGTTTTTGATATTACTATTAAATTTTTATTTTTTGTTTTAGAGTATTGTGGTATACTTCCCTCTATCATGTTAGAATGGATAAATGTAGTATCATAATCAGAGTTTATACCTTTTAATATAATTCCTAAAAAATCATTATCTGTTTTAAATATTCCTTGTGCATAAGTATAACGTTGAATATTTTTTATTCCTTTAATTTTATATAATTCATGGCATAGACTATCATTTATTTCTATAGGATGCTGTTCTTGGTCCATACCTTGTATAGAAAAGTATTCTGCAAGTGTTATATGACCTCCAAATCCGAACACTTTATTTCGTATAGTATGTTTAAAACCTATAACTACACTTACTGTAATAATCATTACGGCAAGTCCTATTGCTACACCTGCAATAGCAATACTCACAGCTGGACGAGAAACTTTAGTGTTTAATATTGTTTTACCACTTATTCGCCGCGCAATAAATAAAGGAAAGTTCATCTGCTACATAAAATTTATTTATGCAAAGATAAAAAATTAAGTTAATATAAGCTACTTACTTTTGCAACGTTATTTTGTTTAGTGATATTATTCGCTTAGTAAATGAACTTTCATAGTAGTTACAAAAATTATAAAGTACTATACCACAGGTGTTGTAATGCTTGGTAAGTCTATCTTCAAGATATTTATTAATGTAATCAGTTATTCTCCATGGATGGTCAATCCCCAAAGGTCCTGTATAACTACAAAATGTAATATACCAACTATTATTATCAGTACTATATGCTTTGTTAGCCATCTCTACATTTTTCATAACACAATCACGTTTTGTTCCTCCAGATGTCTTATATGTATCTTCTACGAACATCTCAGCAGAACTCCAACCATCAGAACCATTAATATAAGAGTTGAAACTTCTGTTATCATACCAATGTGGTATATAGCCACAGCATGTTGTGTACCATCCCTCTCTACTGATCGGTACCATTTTCCCTCTAACATCGCCCATTGTCCATCCTGGTTTGAACGTGCCTACTAAATAAGGTTTAAGAGTTTTATCATTATTTATGGCATTGTTCACAGCGTCAGCGAATCCAGCTCCACTTCCATTATCTTTTTTTATGGTAAACAATACCGTTTCTGAAGGATGCGCTTTAAGGAAATCACGTACTACATACAGTACATCTTTAGTAAATGTTGTAGAGAAGACCCAATTACTATGACATAGTTTTAATACTCCATTATCTAAAAAGAGTCTGATATCTAAAAAACGAATACCATTTTTCAATTGATCTTTTAAGTTCCAATCTTGTGTTTTCACCCAATCATTACCAGTATCAGCAGCTGTATCATGTGTTCCTGGAATAGACATTTTACAAATTTTACGAGTATCCTCTATCCCTTGCATCCAATTATCAAGCATAGTTGATACGTTTTGTTTTAATTTCATTTTAAGGGTGTAGCTTTTTCCTGATTCTATTCCTACAGAATTACTCATACCAAACAATGGCGTATTGTATAACCACCACGCAACATTTTGTGTTTTTGTGTAATTTTCTGGATATACATATACATCAGTGGAAAATATTTTATCTTTTCCCATAGGCATTACCCATATAGCATACCAGTTACTTTTTCCCCTATCTTCCAAAGTTATTTCATTTGGCAATGTATAAGTGGTTGTCATAGGATCTTTGATATATACCATGTTTGCTTTATTGTCCATTACATTTACATAACCACACGTAGTAAATGGCTTTGCTTCTGATGTAGGGTCAACACCCTCCATGCGTATTGTCTTTATTTTAAGAGTATGTTTAGTGGTATTACGCATCTGCATTCTAACTATTGACCCTTGAGGAATAAATTTTATATTTGTTACTTTATCATCTTGTCGCACATCGGTCCACAAAGATAGGTAAGGTATATTCATCCACAAACGATTATTATTTTCTTTTGTAATAGGTTGCAAACTAACACCTCCATTAAATAACATTGAATGTGTTATTTTATCATATTTCCACTTACCCAATGTGTATAGAATACTCCACTTTCCTATGTGTTCACTTTTGGGTACATTAATATTTACATCTATTTTTTTAGTTTTCAATTCTCCGCAACTCATCGTCCAAGTTGTAGTAATAACTTGCGGAGGTATATTCTTATTTTCATTTTTTAGTACACACATACCTTCTACAGTAGCTCCATTTTTCATATCAAAATGTGGAAAAGCATTTTTCTCGGAAAAGAGATATTCAGTGGAGTAGGAGCGAGTAGGTGAGGGGGACGGTGTTTTATCTATCTTCCCCGTAACTGGAGCTATACTTAGATGTATAGTGCGTATAGCTACCTTGTTTTCTATGTCATCAATATTAGAAGTACAACATATCAATGTAAAAGGTAGTACTATCAAGTATAAAAATTTTTGTCGTATCAAGTTCATCTTTTTTATATTCTTTGTATGTAATTTTTTAGATAACATAGTAATTTTACATAAGAATTATAAAATTACAAAGCTATTTAGTTTATTAGTTAGGTTATTAGTTTATTCTCTTATTAATTATTTCTATGTTTGTTTAAATTTCATCATCATCATAATTACTATCATTACCATTGATGTCGTCACCTTCGTCATAGTCATCAACAACGGCATTAACACTATTTTTCAACAATAAATATTCATCTGATAAAGTTATTAAATTAAAGATAGGGGGAATATAAGTATTTCTTTCACAAGATTCTTTCCTATACGTTTTCATACTCAAGTGTATTTATAATAAGTACTGAACGCAAATGTAGTACATTTATACCAAAAAATTATACTATATTTACCCCCCCCCAATATACTTTTAATCTTTTTTAAAGGTATAATTTGAATTAATATAATATACTGGTAACTTTATATAGAGTTTTTATCGTTACAACTATATATAGAGGGATTTAATCAATTGCAGAAAGTCTGCATTTAACACGCAAATTGATTAAAATGTATCACATAAGCAAAAACATATCACCCTATCACAAAAGATATAGTATATCTCACATTTATCCATTCGGTTGTTTTATTAAAGCTATTGGAATAAATGTTATAAAAAGACAATTAAAAATATTTTATTATCATAAAAAAATAGATAATATAAACCATGCTAAAACAAAAAATATTCTTAGTGACAAATACATATCATGTTGTGTGTAGAAAGTACCTATGAATAATATTTTTAAATATCTAACAACTGGACGAACTTACAATTAATAGATAGATAGAAAATCGCCTATAAATACCATCAAGAACGTTTATTGCCATATTATCGCACCAAATGGACATCTTTATACAGTAATAATTATTCCGTCCAGAAAGTAAAAAATATAAACAAAAATAAAGTTTAAAAATTAAATATCTTTTGTGAATATAGTCCCAAATATTCCACTTTTAAAAATAATTTTAGTAAAAACTTGATACTCCTATCTACTTTATATACAACATATTACAAATTACTATAAGAAGTCTTATTGTCTTCCTTATAGAAACGTCTTAGCGTTTCTTAGCAAAACGGTTCTGTATTTCTTATAAAAACTCTGAAGGGTTTTTATAAGAAACGTTACTGCTCCATAACTTAAACTATTCTCATGCTTGTTTTTATAGTAATTTTTCTTTACATTGTTGCTTCATAATGTTTTTTTTGCAAGAAACAGATAAACAAGCTATAGGATATAAAAAACATGAGTTGTAGCATAAATATATTACAACATACATATTTATTGTAGTTTTTTACATAAAATAATATAATAATCAATATAAATAAACGTTATAAATAAAATTATAAATATAAAAAAATGAATAGTATAAAAACGTTTACATCATTAGTAATAATACTACTTATTACTACATTAGGAGTAAAAGCACAAGAACAAGAAAGAGTTCACGAGCAGATATTTAAAGCAGAATACAAAATAGCTACAAATAAAAATGAAGACCCTGAAATACGCAAAATAGCATCATTCAAAGTTGATGCTATATCTTACCTTAAAAGTAAAACACTTGCAGAATTAACTCAAAATAGCAAACAACTTACTTCTAAACAGATAGACCATATTAATAAGCAATTGGACACTATGGCATATAATATGCATGAATTTGTAGAATTGTTTAGAGCTGTATATAATAAAATGGATGGTGCTGGAGCAAAAGAAAATATAATCTATCTTTTTAGGAAAGCAAGTTTACAAAATCCTTTATACAAAGATACAGATACAAATTTGATACATGCTTACTCTGATCGTAACGATTATATAACTCAGTTTTCATTAGATACAAATTGGGTTAAAGCACTTAAGCAGATAAAAGAAAGATTGAAATAGGTAAAATAGATTGAATGGATAATAACAAGAAAGCAACATTAGAATTAGGAACAAAACCAGTAAAAAAATTATTGCTGCAGTATGCTATGCCAGCTATAATAGCAATGACTGCCGCATCACTTTATAACATTATAGACAGAATATTTATAGGACAGGTTGTTGGTCCAAAAGCTATAGCAGGTTTAGCTATAACATTTCCTTTTATGAACCTTGCTGCTGCATTTGGTGCAGCAGTAGGTATAGGTTCTTCCACAACTATAAGCGTTAAACTTGGACAAAAAGATTATGCAACCGCACAAAATATATTAGGTAATACTATTTCTCTTAATATATTAATCGGAATAAGTTTTGCCATTATAAGCTTAATATTTATAAACCCAATACTTACATTATTTGGCGCAAGTGCTGAAACCATAGTATATGCAAGAGACTTTATGGAGATAATTCTCTATGGCAACGTTTTTTCTCATCTTTATTTTGGTCTAAATGCTGTACTTCGAGCGGCTTCAAAACCAAAGATGGCTATGTATATCACTATTGGCACCGTTATCCTAAATATTATATTTGATGTAATATTCATAACATGGTGGGAGTGGGGCATACGTGGTGCAGCTTTTGCAACAATATTATCACAAATAATAGCTTTAGTTTGGCAAATAAAAATTTTTGCAAATAAAAAAGAACTACTACATTTGCAAAAAGGAATATATTGGTTAAAAAAGAAATTAGTCAATAATATCATATCCATAGGTATATCACCTTTCCTAATGAATGTATGTGCTTGCTTAATAATTATTTTTATAAATAATAAATTAGAAGTTTATGGTGGAGATATGTCAGTTGGAGCATACGGTATTTCTTACAGCATAGCAATGGTTTTCATCATGATAGTAATAGGTTTAAATCAAGGAATGCAGCCAATAGCGGGCTATAACTATGGTGCCCAGCTATATGATAGAATGATGAAATCTGTTAAACTAACAATTATAACAGCTACCATAATAACAACATTTGGGTGGTTAATAGCCTATACTGTACCACAAGCGTGTGCCAGATTGTTTACTACAAATCCAGACTTGATAGAAAAAGCAGTAAAAGCAATAAGGATAACAATGACTATGTTTCCTTTTATAGGAATTCAAATGGTAATAACTAACTTTTTTCAATGCATAGGAAAAGTTAAAATAAGCATATTCCTCTCACTCTCACGCCAACTTCTATTTTTATTACCTTTATTGATAATACTACCTTATATATTTAAGATAAATGGTGTGTGGGCTGCAATGCCACTAAGTGATTTAATCGCAGTAATAGTGGCGGTAATAGTAATGACACGATACATCAGCAAACAAAAAAAATCAAATCCAATATGGAGAAAAAAATAATCATAAATGTTGGTCGCCAGTTAGGAAGCGGCGGATATGATATAGCTAAGGCTTTAGCTGAGATTTTTAACTGTAAGCTATATGATAAAGAAATACTAAATTTAGCAGCAAAAGAAAGTGGTTTTTCTGAAAAATTCTTTGAAGAAAATGATGAACAAAAAGAATTTATGAAAACACATTTTCATATAAATATACCAATATTGGGAAATAATGATTTCTATAATAACAACTTCTCGCAAGAAGGATTATATAAGTTTCAGTCTGATGCAATTTTACATATAACTGAGACTAATCCCCGTTGTGTATTCGTAGGTAGAACTGCCGACTATATATTACGTAACAACAAAAATGCAGTTAATATTTTTATAACGGCAGATATAGAAAAGAGAATAGCTAATGTAGCAAAACGAATGAATATATCTTCACAAGAAGCAAAGAAATTTATTGATAATAAAGAGTATGAACGGTCAAAATATTATAACTATTATACAGGCAAAACATGGGGAAAGGCAGAAAGCTATCACCTTACAGTTAATGCTACTTTACTCGGACAGGAAAATGCCACAAAACTAATAGCTGATTTTGTAAATATATTTTTATCAAAAAACAAATAATTATTGACATAAATTAATTAAAAACAAAAATGAAAACTTACTTAGTAACTGGTGCTGCTGGATTTATAGGAGCAAACTACATCAAATTCCTACTTGACAAGAAGTATAAAAATCAAGACATAAAAGTTGTAATACTTGATGCCTTAACATATGCAGGTAATTTAGGTACAATTAAAGATGATATTGACAATAACCGCTGCATATTCATAAAAGGAGACATTAGAGACGAAAAACTATTAGATAAGATTTTTTCAGATTATGATATAGATTACGTTGTAAACTTTGCTGCAGAGAGTCATGTAGATAGGTCAATAAAAGAACCACAACTATTTCTCGATGTAAATATATTAGGAACACAAAATCTTCTTGAAGCTGCAAAAAAATCATGGGTTATAGGAAAAGATGAAAAAGGTTATCCAACATGGAAAACAGGAAAACGATTTCATCAGGTATCAACAGATGAAGTATATGGTTCTTTGTCAAGTGAGGGATATTTCACAGAAAAAACGCCTCTATCACCTCATAGTCCTTATTCAGCAAGCAAGACAAGTGCAGATCTATTTGTAATGGCATACCATGATACTTACCATGCACCTATATCAATTACAAGATGCTCTAACAACTATGGACCGTACCAATTTCCTGAAAAACTTATACCACTAATTATTAATAATATTCTTTCTGGCAAATCACTACCTGTATATGGTAACGGGCTAAATGTGAGAGACTGGTTATATGTAGATGACCATTGTAAAGCCATTGATCTTGTAATAACTAAAGGTAGGGAAGGAGAAATTTACAATGTTGGCGGACACAATGAAATGACAAATATAGATATAGTTAAGTTGACTATAAAGACTATTCATGATTTAATGTTAGAAAATAAGAGTTTACGAAATATACTCAAAAAACAAGAAAAAGATGCCTATGGTAATATTGATATTTCTTGGATTAATGATGATTTGATAACTTATGTTGCAGATCGTCTTGGACATGATGCACGATATGCCATCGATCCAACTAAAATAAATAAAGACTTAGGGTGGCTACCAGAAACTAAATTTGAGCAAGGCATAGTAAAAACTATAAAATGGAATTTAGAAAATCAACAGTGGATTAACGAAGTAACAAGTGGCGACTATCAAAAATATTATGAACAGATGTACGGAAATAGATAAAACTAAATTATGAAAGAAATAGGAAAGATTATAAACTTTAGTAAACGGATTGATCATAGAGGCAATCTTACAGTAGTTGAAGAACTATCTGAAATACCTTTCCATATTTCTCGAGTTTATTGGGTTTACGATATACCTGCAGGTGAAAGTCGGGGTGGACATTCACATAAAAAATGCCGAGAGGTGATAATCGCAGCTAACGGCTCTTTTACAGTAACTCTTGATAATGGTGTGAATAAGCAGTCTTACCTACTTAATCATCCTTATCAAGGGTTAATAGTCAATACAAATATTTGGCGAACATTAGAAGACTTTTCTGCTGGGTCAGTGTGCCTTGTTATAGCAGAATATCCATTTGATGAGGAAGATTATATACGTGATTATAATACATTTATAGATGAAACAAAGAGTCTCCAAAATGAAACGCCTTAAATATTGGCTTTCGACACTTTCATTTCGTACAGGAATAATAATTTTATCTTGCTGTATTCCGTTTTATATATTATCTTTTGCGCAAATAGCACTTTCTTTTTCTAATATATTACATTCTGTACTATGGGTTATACTTTTTGGACTTGCAAAAGTTTGTCAATATACAGGTTTAGCTATTTTAGGAGCTGAAGGAATAAAAAGAATAAAACGATTATTAAAAAATAAAGAGTCGTAACTTATAATAATACTATTTTATTTCCCTTTATCTTTACTACTCCTTTTAGTGCGTTTAAAAGATCTATATTCGTCTAACTCAATTTCAATGTCTGGTTCGTTTAATATTGAATCTGTAGGTAATTTAAATTTGAGATATTTAATACTTATACCTCGTTCCATCCATTGTTTTTCATAATAGGTTTGTATTCCTAAGATATTTTGCATACTATCATTTGCTCCCTGCAAGTCAAGTAATGTTTTACCATATAAATTATTAGTACACATCAATAAAGGCAACTTATTTTTCTCTATTAAATAAGAAGTATAAGTAAAAAGAAAATTTGAATCAGTTTTGAGATGAATTATTCCATCATTAACTAAAAATTTTTTATATCTTTCAAGAAAGAAAGAGGAAGTGAGACGTTTGCGAGGATTTTTCATTTGTGGATCAGAGAATGTTAGCCATATCTCTTGAACTTCTTCTTTTGAAAAGAAATGATCAATAATTTCTATGTTAGTTCGTAAAAAAGCAACATTTCTTAAATTATCTTCTAAAGCTATCTTTGCACCTGTATAAAGTCTTGCACCTTTTATATCTACACCTATAAAATTAATATTAGGATATAGCTTAGCTAATCCAACAGTATACTCACCTTTTCCACATCCTAATTCGACAACTATAGGATTAGTGTTATGAAAAAACTGTTCTCGCCATAAACCTCTCAGTTCAAATGGTATTTCGCTAATGACTCTGTATGGATACTGAAAAACATTAGAAAAAGCCTCCATTTCGGCAAATTTCTTTAACTTCCCCTTACTCATATATTATTTTTATAATAGAAAATCTTTAAATGTATAAAATATTTTACTCCCATTCTATTGTTGAAGGTGGTTTTGAAGAAATGTCATAACATACACGATTTACACCTTTTACCTTATTTATTATTTCATTGGAAACTTTTGCCATAAAATTATAGGGAAGATGAGCCCAATCGGCGGTCATAGCATCAGTACTGGTAACAGCCCTTAAAGCTACAGGATGTTCATAAGTTCGCTCATCGCCCATAACTCCAACACTACGAACAGTAGAAAGAAGTATTGCTCCTGCTTGCCAAATTTTATCATAAAGTATTGTTCCATCTTCACAAACATAGTTAAGCATATTTTCTATATATATATCATCAGCATCTTGCAATATGCGAACTTTTTCACGAGTTATAGCGCCTAATATTCTAACAGCTAAACCAGGTCCAGGAAAAGGATGACGTTTGATAAGATTTTCTGGCATTCCAAGTTCATAACCAACACGGCGTACTTCATCCTTAAAAAGCCACTTAAGTGGTTCACATAACTGTAAATTCATTTCTTTTGGAAGTCCTCCTACATTATGGTGACTTTTTATCACCATACCAGTTATACTCAAGCTCTCGATTCTATCTGGATATATTGTACCTTGAGCTAACCACTTAGCATCTGTTATTTTTTTTGCTTCAGCATTAAATACTTCAACAAAATCTCGTCCGATTATCTTTCGCTTTTCTTCAGGATCAGTTATACCCTTTAAATCATTAAAAAATTTATTAGAGGCATCTATACCTATCACATTGAGTCCTAAACCTGCATAGGCATTCATAACTTTAGAAAACTCATCCTTACGTAACATACCATGATCAACAAATATACAAGTAAGATTTTTACCAATGGCCCGATTTAATAATGTAGCACATACAGAGGAATCTACCCCTCCAGACAAACCTAATATAACACGATCATTGCCAATTTGAGTTCTTAATTGTTCAACTGTAGTTTCAATATATGATGATGGATTCCATTCTTGCTTACTACCACAAATATTAACAACAAAATTTTCTAATAATATTTTACCTTGCAAACTGTGAAATACTTCTGGATGAAATTGAACAGCCCACAATGGTATAGAATTGTATGCGTATGCTGCATATTTAACATCATCTGTAGATGCTATAACTGAACAATCTTTAGGAATCTTTGTTATTGTATCCCCATGACTCATCCATACTTGTGACAGAGGTTCAAAACCTTTAAATAAAGGATTTGTTAAATCAATCGTTGAAAGTTTAGCTCTACCATATTCTCTTGTTCCTAAACATTCTACTTTACCGCCATTAGAATTGGCTATATATTGAGCGCCATAACATATACCAAGTACTGGAACTTTTCCTACAAACTGGTTTAAATCTGTTTTAAAAGCTTTCTCATCATGTACAGAATATGGTGAACCAGACAGAATTACACCTATAATAGAGGGGTCATCTTTGGGGAATTTGTTGTAAGGAAGTATCTCACAAAAAGTATTAAGTTCTCGCACACGTCTACCTATAAGCTGGGTTGTTTGAGATCCAAAATCTAGTATTATAATCTTTTGCATTGTCATTTAATTATATTAGAAAGTTATTGCTATGCCTATCATTATTTACAATATTTATGTAGGAAAGTTTCTGCTTTTTCTAAAGTATCTAACTTTCCTACATCCAATAATTTTAAATCACTTTCTATATAACCTGTAAAGTTAAGTTCATCACAGTGCGATATATAAAAGTCCATTATTGGGAAAACATCAGAGCTATCATCCATCTTTTTAATAATAGAAGGATTAATAACATGTATACCTGAAAAGGCTAATAATTTATAGTTATGTTGATTTGAGTTACTAAGAGTATTATTATATGGTTGAGAAAACTTTAATTTTCTAATTTTTGCATAAGGAGATTTAACCTCGCCTGTTTCTACATTTGTCCAACCAACCAATTTCATATCTTTATTAAATATAAGATAACGCTTTGTACAACGTGGACTAACTAACAGGATTGCATCAGATATATTTTTTTCTATTAATTCTTTAGATAATGTATAAAACTGCTGTAGGTTGATATTACTCAAAATATCAACATTATGTAAAAGAATTGGAATATTAGGAGAGAAAAAGTGTGCTGCTTTTTTTATACCACCTCCTGTATCAAGAATCTTTAATGTCTCATCAGAAATTTTTATTTCAACTCCAAAATTATTTTTATTGATATAATCTATAATTTGATTTGAAAAATGATGTACATTAACAACTATTAATTCACTTCCTGCAGATTTTAATTTATTAATAGTATGAGCTAATAATGGAATTCCATTTACTTCTACTAAGGCTTTCGGTTTAAAATTTGTAATTGGTTTTAATCGCGTTCCAAACCCCGCAGCAAAAATCATTGATTGCATTATATTCATATTTATATATGCAAAAGTAATAATAAAATTTCAATATAAAAAAAAACTATATCTCAGGCTTATTCCTTACAGGACAGCTATTGTTGAGTTATAAAAAAATATTTACTACTCAAAATTAGTAGCATTATACAACAAAATAGTATCTTTGCAGGGAGATTTACTTTTGATGGGTAATCTTCACTATGTATTATAATTTGAACTTATGGTGAATAAATTTTAATTCACCTACTAAATTAAACTCTACACAATGGAAAGTAAAATAAGTCAATGGTTTGAAACAAAAATACGCTATGAAAAGACTATAGGAGATGGAGATATAAAGAAAGTTACCGAAGTTTATACTGTTGAAGCGTTAAGCTTTTCAGAGGCAGAAGCGGCAATAACTAAGGAAATGGAACATTATATACATGGAGAATTTCAAGTGAAAGCCATTACTCCAGCTGTATATAGTGAAATATTTTTTAGTAATGATGATAATGATGATAAATGGTTTAAAGCAAAATTATCATTTATAACATTAGATGAGAAAAGCGAAAAAGAAAAGCGATCTTTTATAACATATTTGGTTCAAGCAAAATCAATAAATACAACTGTAAAACATATAGACGAAGTAATGTCAAAAACGATGATAGACTACGAAATAGCATCTATTGTCGAGACAAAAATTATGGATGTTTTTACACATGATTTAAATAGTATAAATGATAATAAATAGATAGAACTTAAAATATAATTTATAATGTATGATGTTGCAACTAATTTTACTAAAGTAAAATCTCAAATACCTAATAATGTTAAACTTGTAGCTATTAGTAAATACCATCCTGTAGAATATATAAAGGCTGCATATAACTTAGGACAAAGAGCTTTTGGAGAAAGTCATGTACAAGAACTAAATACTAAAATTAATGAATTGCCTAATGATATTGAATGGCATTTCATAGGGCATCTTCAAACAAACAAAGTTAAATATATTGCACCGTATATATATATGATACAAGCTGTTGACTCTGTAAAATTGATGAAAGAAATTAACAAGCAAGCAACTAAAAATAATCGCACAATTAATATTTTACTTGAATTGCATATAGCAGAAGAAGAAACTAAATATGGATTTCATTTAGATGAATGTCGCGAGATGTTGCAATCAGGTATTTTATCTGAACTAAATAATATCCATGTATCTGGTTTGATGATGATGGCTTCTAATACAGAGAATAAAGAAAAAATAAAATCTGAGATGCTCTTAGCTGCAAATTTTTATAAAGAGGTAAAAGAAAAATATTTTAAAAATGATCCTACATTTTCTGAATGCTCTTGGGGAATGAGCCATGATTATAAAATTGCTATTGGGTGTAATTCAACTATGGTAAGAATCGGAACTGCTATATTTGGTCCACGAGTATATTAAAATATATAGTATAAACCTTACATTAGTATATAAAATTATATATTAAAAGCAACTAATGGCAGTTATGATAAATAAAATACATCTATTTGTCATATAAGTTTCTCTGCGTAATAAAAAACTCTCCTATAAAACTTATACAACACACTACACTGATTTATTTTATATTTAATTTTATTATGATTATTAAAAAAGCAGAATTTACTATATCATCTCAAAATATAACACAATGTCCTAAAGATACAAAACATGAATATGCATTTATAGGACGATCAAATGTTGGGAAATCAAGTTTGATAAATATGTTATGTAATCACAAGGAATTAGCAAAAACTTCCTCAAAGCCAGGTAAAACTTTACTTATTAATCATTTTATAATTAATAACGAATGGTATATAGTAGATTTACCTGGTTATGGATATGCTAAAGTGTCAAAGACTATGAGAAATAAGCTTGAGCAAATGATAACACAATATATTTTGCAACGCAAACAACTTGTAAATGTATTTGTGTTAATAGATATACGACATGAACAACAGGCTATAGATAGGGAATTTGTTGATTGGCTTGGGGAAAGCAATATACCATTTTCTATAATTTTTACGAAAGCTGATAAATTATCTATTGAAAAAGGTAAAAAAATGGCCACAAAATGGATGGAAAAATTAAAAGATAGATGGGAATACTTACCACCTTATTTTATCACATCGGCTACTGCTAAAACTGGTTCACTAGAAATTTTAGATTATATAGAATCTATAAATAAAGACTTGACTACTGAATAATGATACGACATACTATCTTTATTTTTATTCTTTTAGTATCCACTTATGTAACAGAAATAACTGCACGGACAACATTATGTAATAAGGATAGTTTAAAACACGATACAACAAAACTTGCTGAAGTTATTGTAACAGCTAAAGAGTCTAAAGGTTTAGCTACAGCTTCTATTATAGGAAAACAAGCTATGACTCACTTGCAACCTTCTAGTTTTAGTGATATACTAGAGCTGTTACCTGGTGGAAGATTTTACAACCCACAACTTTCTACGCCTAATACAATCCATTTGAGAGAAGCCTTACCTTATAATAGCATTAACTATTCTACAACATCGTTAGGCACAAGTTTTTTAATTGATGGGATTCCTATATCTACTAATGCTAATATGCAGGCACTTGCTGGATCTTGGGAATTAACTGCAACATCACGTTCTTCGGTTAATCGTGGTGTAGATATGAGAAATATACCAACTGACGATATTGAAAAAATAGAAATAATAAGAGGTGTACCATCTGTAGAGTATGGTGATTTAACAAGCGGACTAATAAAAATACAAAGGAAATTAGGAGGGCATAATCTTACTGCTCGAGTAAAAGCAGATATGAATAGTAAACTATTATATATCGCTAAATCTATGGAATGGAAAAATAAATCAAGATTAAATTTAAGTATTGACTATTTAAACTCAAATAGTGATCCACGAAATTCACTCGAAAGCTATTCACGACTATCATTATCCCTAAGGAGTGGTATAAAATGGACACTGTTAGGATATAATATGCAATGGAAATCAAATTTTGATTATAGTGGCTCATTGGATGCAGAAAAACTTGACCCTGACCTGAATAGTGGAAAAATAGATAGTTACAAATCCTCATACAATCGTATATCTATAGGCTCTATATTGAATATTATAAATAAAAAAAATAAATGGGTAAAGGAAATAAATGCTACTGCATCATCAAGTCTACAAATGGATTTTATGTCAAGAACAAAATTAATACAGTTACAACGAGCAACTCCATCTATTGGTAATAGCAGAGAAATAGAATATGATGTACCTTTACTACCATATACATACTATGCTACGCAAGACGTTGATGGAAAACCTTTTAATCTATTCCTAAAGATAAACGCTTTAGTTAAAATACCATCATCGTCCATCTTTAATACGCTACTGATAGGAGCAAGCTATAATATTGATAAAAATTATGGAAAAGGGCAAATATTTGATTTTATGAGACCATTATACCCTAATATCAGTATACGTCCAAGACTATTATATAAAATACCGTCAATAAATTCATTATCAGCTTATGCAGAAGAACGCATAAAAATAGATGTTGGAAAAAGTAAGATAGAAACAATAGCAGGAGTAAGATTCGGGAAATTGTGCAATTTATCGAAAAATTATTTACTTAATAATCAGTGGACTATAGACCCACGCATAAATATAGGATGGACATTGCCAAAAATAAATATATTACAAAAAAAAATGAGTTTAAGACTTATAGCTGGTATTGGAAAACACACTAAATACCCTACTCTCTGTCAGCTGTATCCTGACCCTATATACTTAGATATTACACAACTTAATTACTATAATACCGACCTAAAATTAAAAAAAATGAATATTAGAACTTATATCATAAATCCAACTAACTATAATATTAATGTAGCAAAAAATATAAAATGGGAATTAACTTCTGATATAAACTTTGATGGAAACAATTTATCCATCACTTTTTTTAAAGAAGTTATGAACTCTGGCTTTAGACTTACGTCTGTATATCATCCATATAAATTTAAAATATATGATATTTCAAATATCAATTCATTAATTTTCAATTATGAACAAGAACTTTTCCCACATACCATAACTACAAATGGTTCCACAACTAACAAACAAGGAATTGAATATACTTTAATAAGTAAAAGAATAAAATCCCTACATACAAGAATAACAATAAATGGTGCTTGGTTCAAAACAATATATCGTAATTCTCAAGCTACAACCTATAGACCTCAAGAGGTAATTAATAATAAACAAATACAATATATTGGTCTATATAAAGATAATGATGGTGTGAAAAACGAAATGAGCAATACTAATTTTATGATTGATTCTAATATCCCTAATATACAATTAGGTGTATCTATATCTGCACAATGCCTTTGGTATACCTCTACACAACGTTTACCTCTATCTAAAGAACCCGAGCAATATATAGACTTTAATGGAAAAATTCATAATTGGCAACAAGTTGATAAATATGACACTAACCTTAGATTTTTAGTACGCTCACATTCTGCACAAGAATTTATAAAATATACAGTTCCCTTTTCCATGAATATAAACTTAAAAATAACAAAGTCCTTACTGAATGACAAGATTAATGTCGCTATGTATTGTAACCGCTTACTCGATTATACTCCTAATTATAAACAGAATAATATAACTATTAGGCGATTTGTACGCCCTTATTTTGGATTAGAAATAAATATGAAACTATGAAAAAATTAATTAAACATATAAATTTATTATTATTATTTATAATAGCTATCGTTCCTCTATCATCATGTCAATATAATAATTATAACTACTTTAATACTGTTTCAATAATCATAAAAACACCTAATAATAATTTGATACAACAATTACAAGCGAATGTAATATTAACTAACTTAAATACAAAAGAAGAAATAAAATCAAGCGATTTCATTGATAACACTATATCACTTACGGTTTTACGTGGAGTTTATAAAGTTAATGTCATAGGTGTTTTAAAACTACAAAAGCCAAATAGCCACATGATAGAAACAAAAACATTCATAAGTTATAATAACTTTGTAGATTTAACATCAACAATAAAAAAAATAATAGTTTTAAAAACTATATTTACAAACTAATGAAAAGAATTAAATCACTAATCCTTATTTTTATAATTATTTTTTCTACACATGCTTTAGCTCAAGATACAGATATTATTGAACATAACAGCATAGAAAATATTCCTACTAATGATATACGACTCAATCCCGCTATATATGCAATTTCATTTAGTAAATCTAAATCGGCATTAGAATTATCGTCATTGATTAAATATGCTTCATCACCTATTCAAATACAACAAGGAACTAATAAATTATCTACTAATGCGAAATCATCTACCTTCCTTAAATTATCAACCAAGTCAACTGTTTGGGGATGCCTTTCTTACAAGAGGACAAAAACTAATAACATTGCTTGGAACTCTACTTCAGACTACCCAATGTTAGAGCCATATGTATTGGCTGATACTGTTCAAAATAATAATTATAACGAAAAATATTTATTTACTGGGGGGTATGCTAAAACTTTAAATAAATGGTGTGTAGGTACTGAAATGTATTTTAGAGCAGAACAAGATTGGAGAATACGTGATCCACGAATGAGAGGGATTGTTTCTGAATTCAATCTTAAAATAGGCTCAACATATCAATTTAAAAACTATTATTTAGGAGCTAATTTTAATATGAATATATATAAACAAAATAATGATGTTAATATATATAATGAATTAGGAGGAGCTACAGAATTTTTTATGACAGGCCTTGGTACATATAATAAACGTTTTTCGACCATAATAAATGCTATTAGTTATAAAGGTAAAGGCTTTGGTCTATCTACAGCTATATTTCCTATAAATAAACAAGGTATATATACTAATATATTAATAGAAAGAAAAAAATATGAAGCATTCTCTGATGCATATAATTCGTTACCACTAACTTTTTTATACAAAAATAGATTTAAATCCGTTATTGTATATAGAACTAAAGGTATAAACTATTTTAACTATTATATATCAGCTGAATATAATAAAAAATATGGAAATGAAAATATTGTAGGAAATCCTACTGCCAGCGACTATCCTGTATTAGCAACACTAACTATGTACAAACAATCAATTACAGATATAGTAATAGGTGTTTTGTATACAATAAAGTCTAAATCCATATGGAATTTTAATCAAAATATCGGGTTAAATAAAAATATAACAACTTATGCCTATCCTAAAAGAAGGTGTAATATATCACATTTAACTTTAGAGACAAGTATACAGAGAATAGTACAAGTAAACAAAAAAATAATAATAGATTGTAAGTTAAATGCATCACTATACAATAACTTGTATTCGACTATAAACATACCATTAGCAGATATGGAAAAAGTCTTATGCGAAATGGTTATATATAACTATAAAAAGCTATCCGATAATATGTTATTATTAAATGCTAATATAGCGATATACAGACAACTAAAAAATAAAAACAATAAAATATTTGTAAAACTAAATAATTACTTTACCACTGTAAACCATAATACACAACATTTATGTTTGGAACTAACATGTGGAATAAACTTTTAAAAAAATAAAAAATATATACTATTAAATAATAATTTAATATATTTGCAACTAAAATTACGAATTAATATAGATATAAAAATAACTTAATTTCACAATACAATTATGAACAAATTTTTTCTTAAAAGTTTTTTACTATTATCGCTTATATGCATAATATTTTCGTCATGCAATAAAGATAAAGATATTACACCTACAAAAGGTATCGTTAAAGTAAGCCTTGAACTGCCTATAAATCTTAAAGATGCCACACTTAAAACTGCGAAAGTTGTATTAGTAAATCAGAATAATATAGGATATGATATTACAAACTTTAAAAAAGTGAATAATCTTTATGTGGGAAGTTACGAAATACCTGTTGGAATATACAAAGTATTTGCATATGGTAAAGTAACATATAAATCTGGGAAAAATGACGTAACAATTACACTTAAAGCTGAGAAAAGTAATGTACAAATATCAGAAGATGCAGCATCAAATAATATAAAAATATTATTTGATGTAACAACTGGTAAAGAAGGATTTGTTATATCAGAAATCTACTTTGCAGGATCAAAAACTCCTCAAAATAAAGCATATTTTGCAGATCAATACCTAAAAATAACTAACAACTCTAATCATGTTTTATATGCAGATAGCTTATTAATACTTGAGTCTGCATTCACAAATTCGCTTCCTCATAAATATTATCCAGATTATCGCAATGAAGGTTTTGCTGCTGATGCTATATATATGATACCTGGCAAAGGAAGAGATGTTCCTGTAAAACCAGGCAAAAGTTTACTTATAGCTACTAATGCAAAAAATAGTAAAGAAATAAATCCTAATTCATTTGACTTAAGTATAGCAGATTTTGAATTTTATGATGTAAGTAATGTAGAACGTATAAAGGATGAAGATAATAAAAATGTACCAAATCTTGATAAATGGTATTGCTATACAAATTCAATATTTATGCTATTTAGTCAAGGAACAAAGGCTTACGCAATAGGTAAATCAAATATATCAAAAGAAGATTTCCTAAAAAATAACTATTACGAAGCAAAATATAAAAATGAGTACAACGGCAGAGAAATGACTGAAAGGGCTTATTTCTTACCTACTGCATGGATTATAGATGCTGTAAATTTAGATTGGAAAAATAATCCTCATAACTGGAATTTAATGCCTTTAAGCTTGGACATGGGATATACTTATTGTGCAGAACAAAGAGGTGATAAAAAAGCTTACGGAACAGCCGTTATAAGACGCATAGAAAATGGTAAGTTTATTGATACAAATAACTCTACAAACGACTTTATTCCACATGCAACACCATCTTTAATGAAATGAGTACATAATTTAGATTAGAATTGTAAATACACATATTTTTAGTTAAACTTTAATGTGATATAAATTTACTAATGAACATAGATCCTGCATATAAAAAACTTTTAGACTGTGGTATACGACCATCCATTCAAAGAATAGAAATACTTAGATATTTGATGGATCATCATACGCATCCCACAATAGATGAACTATTTACAAACTTAAAAAAACGTATACCTACTGTAAGCCGGACAACTATATACAATACATTGAGAATGTTTTCTGAAAAAGGGGCAGCACTTATGGTAACAATAGATGAACACCGGGTATGTTACGATGGGACTACTACCCCACATGCACATTTCTTTTGCAAAAAATGTGGTACAGTATATGACTTTCATAAAATACAACCACCAACTACTATTTCAGATGAAATGGATGGATTTACTGTAGATGGTGTACAGCTATATTATCGCGGAATCTGCCCAAAATGTAAAGAAATTAGCAAGGAATAATGTTAAACTAATTTAATATAAGGTTATCTAATAAAGTATATGTATTAGATAACCTTTTTTTTTGTAATTTTGTAAAATTATATGTCGTATAGGCTTAGTATAAGAGCAGGAATATTTCTTTGACGCCTAACGATAAAACCGTTTTACAAATAAAATTAATGTACGCAATTGTAGAAATTAACGGTCAACAGTTTAAAATTGAAGAAGGTAAAACTCTTTTTGTTAATCGTCTTAAAGACGTAGAAGAGGGTAAAACTGTTGAGTTTAACAAAGTACTACTTATAGATAATGAGGGTACTATTAAAGTAGGTGCACCAACTATAGATGGTGCTAAAGTAGTGGCAGAAGTAGTGAAGCCTCTTGTAAAAGGCGATAAAGTAATCGTTTTTAAAATGAAACGTCGTAAAGATTATCGCAAAAAAAATGGCTTCCGTGCTCAATTCACTCAACTAGAGATTAAAAAAATTAACGCTTAAAATTAGGAGGACAAAAAATGGCTCATAAAAAAGGTGTCGGTAGTTCAAAGAACGGTCGCGAATCTCATTCAAAGCGTTTAGGTGTTAAAATTGGAGGTGGACAAAAGATTATTGCTGGTAATATTATAGTACGCCAACGTGGTAATAAACACTATCCAGGTGAAAATGTAGCTCAAGGAAAAGATGATACTCTGTATGCTCTAACAGATGGCGTTGTATATTTCCATAAGGGAAAATGCAATAAAAGTAAAGTATCTGTATTATCCGAAGAAGCTTATACAGATAAAATAACACCACAAGCTTAAAATTAAAACAACTATTCCAAACAAAATAAATCCCAAACCATTATGGTTTGGGATTTTATCATTTATTAGCAACATAAACTATTTACGATATCTATTTATACATATATCGCTTAATTGATTTTTTAGGTGTCTTTTCAAACTCCTTCTCCATTATTTCTATATCTGAAATTTTACAATAATTTGGTAATACTGTATTCAATTGTTGCTTATTTTCATTCATGATCTTTATTATATCATCCTGATTAAAACTCTGTGCCTTAGCTTCATCTATATCAGGATATACTAATCCGATAAGTTTTTCTTCTCTTTGAATAACAAGACATTCATTTACTAAAGGAAGTGAAGACAATTTATCTTCAATTTCCTCTGGATAAATATTTTGTCCATTACTTCCAAGTAACATATTTTTAGAACGACCTTTTATAAAAATATTACCAGCAGAATCCATTGTTCCTAAATCGCCAGTATGATACCAGCCTTCACTATCAATAGCATGTTTAGTATCATCAGGATTTTTATAATATCCAAGCATAACATTTAATCCCTTAGTAATAATTTCACCAGGTATATTCTCTGGATCAGAACTATCAATGGAAACTTCCTGATGTACAGCAGCTCGTCCACACGATGTAAGAATAAAAGTTTTCCAATCACTATAACTTATGATAGGAGCACATTCTGTTGCTCCATATCCTACTGTAAATGGAAAATTAATACTTCGTAAAAATTTTTCGATTTCTTGATTTAATGCTGCACCACCAATAATTATCTGATAAAGATTTCCACCAAATGCATTATAAACTTGTTCACATATTTTAGCTTTTACTTTATTACTTATTAGTGGTGTATTAAGTAAAACTTTCATCTTATTATTTTGAATCTTAGGGAATACTCTTTTGCGTATTATTTTCTCAATAACAAGTGGTACAGCAATCATTATTATAGGTTTTACTTCTGAAAGAGCTTGCGCTATGATTGCAGGTGAAGGCATACGTGTTAAAAAATAAACATGAGCACCAGTAATAAACTCATATAAAAACTCAAATGCCATTCCATACATGTGCGCCATTGGCAATATACTTATAATATTATCTCCTGGTTTCACAACATCTCCCAATACCGTCTTTGCAAAATCAGCATTACTCCACATAGCTCT
The DNA here is from genome assembly GCA_946998295.1 of uncultured Prevotella sp. Taxonomy (GTDB): domain Bacteria; phylum Bacteroidota; class Bacteroidia; order Bacteroidales; family Bacteroidaceae; genus Prevotella. The sequence goes on along the minus strand of CAMPYS010000001.1, from coordinate 16,577 downwards.
ATAAGGGATCATTACTCCTTTAGAACGTCCTGTTGTACCGCTAGTATAATTAATTAGTGCTAATTCATTAGGACTTTGTTCTTTATAATAATTTATGTGCTCAGGACGGAAAAATTTTGGGTATTTAGAACCAAAAATAGCATTGAGATTTTCTCTTGCATAAGTAAGTTTATCGGTTCTACTTACTATTAATGATAAATCTGGTAAATAAACTATCCCTTCCAAATTCATCAGTTTTGTAGCATCTATCTGCGTTGCAACAACATCTCCTACAAAAAGTAATTTAGCATCAGAATGATTAACTATATTATGAACTTGATCTTGTGTAAACTCATGGAGTATTGGAACTGCTACTGCCCCATACGTCAAAGTAGCTAAAAATGTAACTGCCCACATAGCAGAGTTTCGACCACATATAGCTATCTTGTCTCCTTTATTTATTCCACTAGCTTCAAATAAGATATGAAGTTTTTCTATTTTTCGAGCGACATCATTATACTGAAGCGTTTTTCCTTTATAGTCAGTAAGAGCATCTAAATCCCAATGATTTATAATGCTATTTTTAATAAGTTCGTTAAAACTAGGAATTTGTTCCATTATTAAATGTTTATAGATTGTGCAAAGTTATGAAATACTTTGCACAATTCAAAAAAAAATGTGCAGCAAATAATATAAGTATACTCAACTTTAAAATGTTACACAAATATCTTGACTCAATTATCTATATTATATATGATTGGTCTATTTCTCAATAATTTATACTAACTTTGCAATAAAATATTTAATTATGGGATTTTTTGGTTTATTCAATAAAAAGAAAAAAGAAGCATTAGATAAAGGTTTAGAATCTACTAAACAAAGTGTATTCTCCAAACTTGCACGTGCTATAGCAGGAAAGTCAACAGTTGATGAGGATGTCTTAGACCATCTAGAAGAAACACTAATAACCTCTGATGTAGGTGTAGAAACAACACTTAAAATAATAGATAGGATAGAAAAACGTATAGCACGAGACAAATATGTATCAACTAATGAATTAAATGATGTTTTACATGAAGAAATAGCAGATTTATTATCTAAAAATAATACTGAAAACATAGAAAATTGGGAGCTACCCACTGATCACTATCCTTATGTAATATTGGTAGTAGGAGTTAACGGAGTAGGAAAAACAACAACAATAGGAAAATTAGCATACCAGTTCAAGAAAGCTGGGAAAAAGGTTTTCTTAGGAGCAGCAGATACGTTCCGTGCAGCAGCTGTTGAACAGATAACAATATGGGGGCAGAGGGTAGATGTGCCTGTCATAAAGCAACAAATGGGAAGCGATCCAGCTAGTGTAGCTTTTGATACTATCCAAAGTGCTAAAGCTAATAATGCTGATATTGTAATCATAGATACAGCAGGAAGATTGCACAATAAAGTAAACCTTATGAATGAACTAAAGAAAATAAAGCAAGTAATGAAAAAGGTTATACCATCAGCACCAGACGAAGTTCTTTTGGTCCTTGATGGAAGCACAGGTCAAAATGCTTTTGAACAGGCAAAACAATTTGCATCTGTTACTGAAATTAACTCAATAGCAATAACAAAACTCGACGGAACAGCTAAGGGAGGTGTTGTTATTGGCATAAGTGATCAATTAAAAGTTCCTGTGAAATACATAGGTGTTGGAGAAGGACTTGAAGATCTACAATTATTTAATAAGGAAGAATTTGTAGACAGTTTATTTAATAAAGAAGTCTAAAGAAAAAATAAGAATAACTCTAAATCTACCAAAGTGATGGTAGCAATAAACAGCTTTATGAAAAAAAATCAAATAGATATTATAACAATGGGATGTTCCAAAAACCTAGTGGACTCTGAAATACTAATGAAACAATTTGAAGCAAATGGCTATGAATGCGTTCATGATCCACAAATACCACAAGGTGAAATAGCTGTTATTAATACTTGTGGGTTCATAGAGACTGCAAAAGAAGAAAGCATAAATACTATTTTAAATTTTGCGAATAGAAAAAATAACGGTCAATTAAGTAGGCTCTATGTTATGGGCTGCCTATCACAACGTTATAAAACAGAATTAGAAAAAGAAATACCAGAAGTAGATAAATTTTATGGAAAATTTAACTATAAAAGTTTACTAACTGATTTAGGTAAAGCTGAAGTAAAATTATGTAATGAGCAACGACATTTAACAACACCAAGTCATTATGCATACATAAAAATCGCTGAAGGATGTGATAGAAGATGTGCTTACTGTGCAATACCACTCATAACAGGGAAACATCGTTCAAGACCAATGAAAGATATTCTAAAAGAGGTAAAAGAACTGTCAGAAAACAATGTAAAAGAATTTCAAATTATTGAACAAGAACTAACATATTACGGGATAGATATTGATGGTAAACACCATATAGCTGAATTAATAAGGGAAATGGTTAAAATCAAGAAAGTAGAATGGATAAGGCTACATTATGCTTATCCGAATCAATTTCCTATAGACTTATTAGACGTTATAAACGAGAGTCCTAAAGTATGCAAATACCTCGATGTAGCTTTACAACATATCTCAGATAATATGCTTAAACACATGAGAAGAAATGTTACTAAAGAAGATACTATTAATTTCATAAAAACAATTCGCAAACGTGTTCCGAATATACATATCCGCACAACCTTGTTAGTTGGATTTCCTGGTGAAACTGAAAAAGATTTTGAAGAGTTATTAGAATTTGTAAAATGGGCAAAATTTGAACGTATGGGGGCTTTTGCCTATTCGCATGAAGAAGGTACTTACGCCTACGAGCACTATAAAGATGATATACCAAATGAAGTTAAACAGGAGAGATTGGATAAACTTATGGAAATACAACAAGAAATTTCTACAGAAATTGAATCAAAAAAAATAGGAAAAATATTAAAAACTATAATTGACCGAAAAGAGGGTGAATTCTATATAGGACGAAGCGAATTTTGTTCTCCCGAAGTAGACCCAGAAATATTAGTAAAAGCTGATAAAAAACTATACATAGGAAACTTCTACAATGTAAAAATAACTAATTCTGACGAATTTGACCTATATGGATATGTCATATAATAAATGTTACTAATTATTATGAATAACAAGGAATTTATAGATACATTATCAACTAAAACAGGCTTCACAAAAGAGCAAACTGAAAAATATATAAAAACTATTATACTATCAATGAATGATAGTTTTGAAGATGATGAAGCTATTAAAATTAACAACTTCGGGACTTTTGAACGTAAACTAAGAATGGAGCGTGTAATTGTTCACCCACAAACTCAAAAAAAAATATTAGTTCCACCAAAATATGTTCTAAACTTTAAACCTGCTCAAATTATAAAGGAAGAATTAAAGAAAGGAGTTAAAAATAATGGCTAAAAAAGAATTACTCCTAATAGCAGATACCCTTTATAAGAGACATAATCTAAATCCTAAAGATGCAGAAATTTTTGTCAACGAATTTTTTACAACTATTAACGAAGGATTAAAAAAAGACAAATTAGTAAAAGTTAAAAATTTAGGTACTTTTAAAATACAATCTGTAAAAGCAAGAAAAAGTATAAATGTTAATACTGGTGAACCCATAATTATAGAACAACATGAAAAAATTACGCTAACACCTGATACTTTTATGAAAGAGCTCATAAACAGACCTTTCAATGTTTTTAAACCAGTAGAAGTAAACGAAAATTCAAAATTAGAAGTAGAATCTCATGGAAATAGCAATATTTATAAAAAAGAAACAAAAATAGAAAAAATACAAATCAAAGAAAATAAACAAATTCCTATAAAAAAAGAGATAGAATCTAAAAATGGAAATGAACCAAAAGAGAAAAAACAAAGCGATGAACAAATAATAGAAAACAAAAAGAATAAAATATGGATATTTGTAACTTTAATTATTTTGTTAATTATTATAAGTATATTTGGGTATAATTATTGGGACAATATAAATACCAAAAACAAAAAGATTAACCAATTAGAAAAATTAATAGCAAAAGATTCTAAGAATCATAATATAAATGTAAAAAACAAATTATCTACAAAACAAAAAGAAATTAAAAAAATAGACGACAACTTATATAATAATGAAAAGACAACGAAAGGAAACAAAATCGAACAACTAAATAGTGATAAACGTCTACGTTATGGTGCGTATAATATAGTTGGCACAGAAAAAACTATAATTCTAAAAAAAGGAGAAACTATGGAATTATATAGCAGACGTACTCTTGGTCCAGATATGTTAATCTACTTTCAAGTATTAAATGGAGTAGACAAAATGGAAGAAGGCGATACTCTGAAGATTCCAAAAGTTAAATTGAAACCAGAATATAGAAAACATAAATAAATGCTTACAGAATTATATAGAATGATAGATATATTAAAACCATACAACACACATTACAAAGCATTATCTTATTTAGGAATACCTATTATAATTGGACAAATAGGTTCAATTGTGTTAGGTTTTGCAGACACTCTGATGATAGGTAGACATAGCACTACAGAGTTAGGTGCTGCAGCTTTTGTTAATAATATGTTTGTCTTAGTTCTTATTTTTGCCATAGGTTTCTCCTATGGACTTACTCCTATAGTAGGTTCATTATATGGAAAAGAAGAAAATAAAAAAATTGGTGGTATACTAAAGAATGCAATTATTGCTAATACATTATTATCCATAATTTTAATGATTATTATGATAATACTGTACCTAAATATAGACTATTTAGGGCAGCCACAAGAACTTATTCCATTAATGAAGCCTTACTTTATTGTCAATTTAATTTCTCTACCATTTGTTACATGGTTTAATACATTTAAACAATTTGCTGATGGTATAACCGATACTAAAATAGGAATGTGGGTCCTAATAATTGGTAACCTTTTAAATATTGCAGGTAATTATATTTTAATATATGGAAAAATAGGATTGCCAGAGTTAGGATTATTAGGAGCAGGTATATCTACTATGTTTTCAAGAATAATTATGGCCATAATTTTTATAATATTATTTGCATGGTCCAAACGTTTTGAAATATATAGAACAGGATTTAAAGAAAAGACAATTAATAAAAAAGATATAAAACACCTTTGCCGAATAGGTATTCCTTTAAGTTTACAAATGGGGTTAGAATCTGCTTGTTTCAGTCTAACTTCTGTAATGGTTGGCTGGATAGGTACTAAAGCTTTAGCTGCACATCAAGTAATGCTAACTATTTCCCAATTTTTTTATATGGTATATTATGGAATGGGTGCAGCTGTTGCTGTAAGGGTAAGTTATTTTACTGGCCAACATGATTATAAAGCTGTTAAGCTATCAGTAAAAGCAGGGTTCCACCTAATAATATTAATAGCTATTGCTGTTTCTATTCCTGTTATTATTTGGCGAAATCAATTAGGGATAATTTTTACAGATGATAGCAACGTATGGATATTAGTTGCTCAAGTAATAATACCACTTATTATTTATCAATTTGGAGATGGCTTACAATGTGCTTATGGTAATGCGTTACGAGGATTATCGTATGTAAAACCTTTAGTAAATACAGCATTCATTTCTTACTTCATTATCACCCTACCTCTAAGTTACCTATTAGGAATATATTTAGACTTTGGACTATTAGGTATATGGTTTGCATTCCCTGTAGGACTAACTGCTGCAGGAATATTATATAAATTTTATTTCAATAAGCATTTAAAAAAGATAACAAAGTAGATTATAGATAGGGATGTAAAATTACACAATGAAATTAATCAAACAATTCACATATACTATACTTGTAATTGCAATACTCACCATAACTGCAGCTGTACAAAATGGACAAATATTTGGAAAAAACATAAAGGAAACTAAACAAACAGCCATAAGTAATAACATTATAAGTACAAATAAAAATGGAGTACTTATAATAAATACATTATCACTTGCTAAAAATATAAATGGGTATGGCGGTAAAGTTCCTTTGAATATATATATAAAAGAAGGAAAAATAATAAAAATTATTGCTTTAAAGAATAATGAAACACCTGAATTTTTCAATGAAGCAAAAAAGATATTACATTCATGGGATAACAAACCAATTAAAGAGGCTATAAACTTAAAAATAGATGCTGTTAGTGGAGCCACTTTCTCATCAAAAGCAATTATAGCTAATGTTCATAGTGGATTAAAATATATAATTAAATCAAAACAAAATTATACTATAAATAATTATTCTATTATAGAGACATTTCCATTAAACATTAAAAATATAATCGGTTTAATAACAGTTATTATAGCTGCTATCTTTCCACTTATCGTAAAAAATAAATATTACAAGTTAGCTCAAAATATTTTAAATGTTTTTATATTAGGATTTTATTGCAATTCTTTTTTATCATGGGGAATCCTCATAAACTTTGTATCCTCTGATATTAAAAAATGGATTACAATACCAATTATCATTATAATGATTGTAATTGCGTTAGTTTATCCATTAATTGGACATAAACAATATTACTGCAAAAATGTATGTCCATGTGGTTCGTTACAGGATATTTGTAGCAAAATAAATAAAAAAAATAAATGGAAAATTAGTAAAAGAAACAACCTATACCTAAAGATATTACAACGTGCTATATTCATTATAGTGCTAATAGTATCTACTACTGGAATATTTTTAGATTGGATGAATTATGAAATATTTTCTGCATTTATTATATCAACCGCATCAATTATTGTAATGATACTTGCAATAATAACCATCATATTATCACTATTTATACAACGACCTTATTGCAGATTTATTTGTCTAACAGGTGCTTTGCTAAAATTATTAGAAGGAAAAAAATAAAATAATACATAACACCTCACTGATAGCTAAATATAAAATATTTTCCTGCAATAAAATTATGGAGATTTTGTGTAACCTAAAGCAAAAACACTTACTTTCAAATTTTTTATATTAGATAACACCTTACATACAGCAAGGATTGTTGCTCCGGTAGTTATTATATCATCAACTATCAATATATGTTTTCCCTCTAACAAAGTAGGATTAACTAATTCAAAATCTGAACGTATAGAAATCATACGTTCAAATTCTGAACGTTTTGTTTGACTTTTTCTAAAGACTTTACGACGTATAGCATTTGTTATTAAAGGAATATTTGTAACTGAAGAAACTCCTTTAGCTATCATTTCACTCTGATTGTAACCGCGTTGTTTTAAACGAGTTGAAGTAATAGGTATTGGTATAATTACATCTATTCCTGAAAAAAAATTACTAAGATTACATTCAATAGCATACATCCTCCCAAAACTTATTCCTACATCAGGGCGATTAAAATACTTTAAATTAAATATTATATGGCATTCTGGAGTTCCTGGATAATAAAAATAAAAAGCTGTTGCTTTTTGCATATTTATTTGACCCCAAAATAATTTAGCAAGATTATTATTAAATGGGTCAAGGTGATAATTCGTTCTTGGTAGTCCTAAATTACATGAAAAACAAATTAAAGATTCTGATAGTCCTAACCGTTCTTCACAAATTAAACAATAGCGAGGAGATATAATATCTATAAAACGATTCCAAGCACTAAATTCTTTATGATACATTATCAGAAATAATTATTCATCTGTAAAATTTAAATAAGAAAAGGCCTTATTTAGTATATTGTAGTTAAAGCCGCGGCTAAGTCCATATCTAAATAATTTTTGTTTCTTTTCGTATTTATTTTTTGCATTAATTGTAGTATATTTTTTTTTCAATAAAGGTATCAGTACGTTAAGAAAAACTCCATCATCAATTTCTTTAAGTAATGGTTTATATATACTTTCTGGTACATGCTTAGCTAATAATCCTTGTTCTATTTTGATAGGTCCCCACTTATTAAATTTAATCTTATCAGCTATAAACATAGACGCATAACGTTCATCATTTATATAATTCAAGGAAATCAATTTACTAATTATATGTTCTTGCTTATCAGTACTTACACCCAAGCAAGATAACTTATCCTTAATTTCTCCTCTACTATATTCCCGCTTAGCACATAATTTAGCCATACGATTTAAAGCATCGTACTCAGAAAATTGTTTAAATATGGACATTTAATATTTTATCAAATTTCTAATTCTAAACCTATCATTAACTCTTCTGGTGCAAAGCGCATACCAAAACCTGTATTTCCAAGATGTGGTTCTTCACCTGAAAAATAGTTCTTTCTATAACCTAAAAAGCCCATTCGTAGGCACAAACATAAGCCTTCTATTAAATCTGCACAAGCACCAGGACGTACTCCTACTTCAAATCCTTGAATACCTTTACTACTTGCAGAATTATTTCTAAAATTTATCCCTGCACCTCCATCTACAAAAAGATTAAATGGTCCTTTATGATAATAATAATAACGAAGGAATGGGGATATCTTAAAAGAATTCTCTGTCACAGTTATTTCTTCTGACTTTTCGTTTTCTCTTTGATAACCTAATAAAATGCCAATTCCCCACGTTTTATTAAATAACCAACCTACCTCTGGAGACAATTCAAAAGTTGTTTTTTTAGTTTCTAAATCTTTCCAAAAATTTATTGCACCACCTAAAAATAATGTTCCTTTATGATCATGATCTTCAACTTTAGGTAAAAAGCTATTTTGTGCATATAAATTAACAAAACCTATACATAAAAATACAAATACCACTATTTTTTTCATCAATCTTTTGTTTTATATTATTTTTTGCAAAGTTAAAAATAAAAGATTTCATAAACAATACTTAAAAGTAATGATTTATTTTTATCGTTATGCCTAAAACTTTTTGTATGCTGATTCTATATAAATTAAAACTTTAGTAGTTCTCGAACTTAATCTTATAGCAAAATATTAAACAGTATAACGAAACTACAGGACGAAATGAACTTATATTTTGAAGAAAAAAGAAGAAAGAAAACGATAAAATTTGTTTAATAAATTTTACCTGACACATACAGTGGTAATTTATAAAACCTGCCGGCAATAAAATCAGGCTGCACTCCTATTTCGAAATGCAGCCTTTCACTATTTAGTCATGTTAAAATAAAATTATAAAGGTAGATAGGTTATTTTTTACCAATTATACATAAATTATATCCTACTATTTTACTAATATTTTCTTTCCACTAATTATATATAATCCCTTAGGTAAATTATTAAGCTCCTTGATAGAATTAACAGTTGCTATTTTACGACCTTGAATATCATATACATTAGCTGACTTAAATTTATTATTACCAAATTCTATATTATCAAGGCTAGTTGCAGATCCAGATATATGGAATTTAATATTATCTGGAGCATTATTATCAGTTGTTTCAAAATAAGCACGGAAAGGACTTACAGAATTAACTAAAACAAATTCATTTCCATCCTGATTTAATGAGAATAGCTTACCTTGATTAACTGCAACATATGTTCCTACAAAATTATACAGCTCTCCGTGTGTCTTACAAGAAATAGAGGAGTATATTTTTTGATTTTCTCCTGTAAATACTATATCATTACCTTGTAAGTTCTTAGGAATACCTATAAGATAAGGAACATTCTTATCAAAGCTCTTTGGATATAAGAAATACACATCATTTCCAGTCTCGCTATCATATTCCATAAGGAAGAAATCTTTTCCTTTATCATCCTTATTTGTATACCATGCTATTGGCTTTCCTTGGGCTTCTATTTTTACAGGTGAGAATGGTAAAACTATAGTTTCCCAACCTGTAGTAGCTGTAACTACTTTATCAAACTTACGTTTATAAGTAATCTTCTTTGCAGTAAAAATCATTGGAGAGAAGAATTCTTTTCCATCTTCAATATTTATTTCATCAGCAACAGGTTCACCATATGAATTTATTTTTACAAAGTTTTTACCTTTAATACCTTTTTGCTTACGTTTACCAAAATACAGAGTATTGGGATTGTCATTTGGGATAATATCTATATCATCATATCCGTTACCTGTATAATCTACAGCAAGAACATCTTTTTTCACTTTAAGACCCGTGCGTGCTTTATATTCTTTAATTGTACCATCATTCATATATAATAGTACAGGTAAAGATAACTTTACATTATGTAGGGTATTATCAAAAATTCTGAGTTGCCTATTTGAAATATATACCATTGCGAGAGTATAATTTCCAGAATTGGTTATATCAATATCAAAAGGAACAATTTGTTTTTGCCCTGCAGGAATATCAGCTGCTATAATCTTCTTTCCTATAATATTATTACCTTTCAAAACAACTAATAATATCTGATTAGCGAGTTCTTTCCCATCAGTTGTAGATAGTGTAACAGTTCCTGAAATTTTTCTTGATACAATAGTTTTCCCATCATCCTCTAAATCATTAAGGTTATAATCAACTGCAAGATTATTATTTATAACTTTGCTTTTTACTCCATCGACATTTAAATGCGTATCAATTAAATATCCAAAATCATCTGTAAAATAAATCGAATTAGTACCTTGTACTACATATGAACACATCGCTTTATAAGTCTTTGTCTCTCCTGGTTGTAGAGTAACTACTAAGCTTGAACATATTTTAGCTTTATTTAGTTTATCTTTTGGAGCTGTCTGAATAGAACATATACCATGATATTCATATTTTCCATCATTCTTCAATGTTATTTCTATATCAGTAGGAACACCAACTATTTTTGCTTGATTAGGGTCAAGCTTCATATCTACGATCTTTAGATCTTTTCTATTTTTATTGTTAATAGGCACAGCTGTTATTTTTCCATTGCTATCTTTAATAACAGTAGCAAAACTATACTTATTATACGACCACTCATTAGCATCCCGCTTACGAATTATAGGGAACACACGATAAGATTTATTAGCTTCTAATTTGTCAACAAGCGAAATAGTCATTGGCTGAATTCCATCTGCAGTACTTGGAATATATTTTGTAGTTTCATTACTTATAATTTCAAGTTCGCCATTATCTTTAAGATAAGCAAGTGCCATTTTATAAAGGTCTCCATCATGGTAGTAATTAAAAAAATGTGCTGATACTGTAGCATCAGATGCATCTTTTACATCTGTCAGAACTGAAAGGGAAGGATTTTTACCTGTGAAATTCTTTGCAATACCTATAGTTGCATATTGATAAGCAGCATAACCTCCTGCAGAAGAACTTGCACCAATACCTGACGTAGAGCCTGGATCAAGAACAGAAATTAGGAAATATCCATCGCTCATTCCATCCCATCCCCAATTAACATGGAAAAATCCATTACCGTCATAACCATCTATAACAAAGCAGTGACCTCCGCCACCAAGAACAGTTCCACAAAAAACGACAGGGCGTGAAGCCTCCATTTCTTTATAAAGTATATCCTCAAATATTTTAAGCGGCACTGAAGAACGTTGAATTGTAATTGCATTATAATTAAAGTATTTATTAAAAGCAGGTGCAATATATGTAGGCCATGCACCAGAACCACCCGTAGAGGCAATATCATAGTTCATTCGCAAAGAAGCTCCAATATATTTCATTAAATTACCTATAGCCTTTTTAGTTTCAAGTTCTTCATTGGTTCCATAAGTTGCCTTTATCTTATCCCACTCAATAGGAGAGTTTTTCGCTATTTTTTCTATTGATAAATGATCATTTGCTTGTGTTCTTGTGTCGTAGCCTGGTATTTCTTCTGTTGTAGCTGCTGGCCATTGGTGACTAAACATAACTTGTGCCATAGCAGTAGCTACACAACCTGTAACTGTTTTTTCTTTAGATGCAACCTCAGGACAAAAATAGTTATAAGGATCGTCTTGACCCCAATGACATTTTACTATTGGTCTAATAGCTTTTCGCGTAGTTATTTTACCCAGAGATTTAGTATTGCCAATTTCTTGATTTAACTTATCAAGCTCTGAAATTTCTGTTGCATATCCCTGTAAGAAACTCTTGATCTGTTGCGACATAGTAGCAAAATCCAGAGATCCTTTATCAGAGTAACCTAATATTTGACGTGTTCGATCATCGCCTGAAACAACAACATATCCCTTATTTCCACTAATATTAAAAATATAATAAGGAACTGCTTTAGTATTCGTCATTCCTTTAGGTGGAATTACTGCTTTAATAGATGGAATAGATGGTAAATAAACTCCGCGCTTAGCTAAAAACTGTTTAGCTGTCAATAATGCTGTAGTCTGACTTACGGGAGCAGCAAATGCCAACTGAAAGGCGGCAAGAAGCAATAGAGTAATAATGTTACATTTTTTCATCATTTATAGTTTTATGTTATATATATTTATTTAACAATTGCCAAAGTTAATGATTATTTTTATATTATACCTTATTTTCTTACATTTTTTACAGTTTCAAAAACTTTTTGTCTACATCTATTTACATATATGTTAATTATAGATACATTATTAAATGAAAAAACGAGGATGCCCTTTGCAATTAGTAACATCCCCGTTAATATTTTACAATAATTTAAAATTTTCTATTTTACTGTTATCATACGATCCTTCACCAATTTTATTTGTCGTAAAAGGTCTTTAAAATGTTGCGCATTAATACCACTCAAATTAGTTAATTGTTTTTTACAAAATGCTTCAACTTTATCGAGATTATCTGCAACATATAATTGTAAATCACTATTAACAGGTCTTGCTCTACGCATCAATCTTGGATTCACATTAACTAAAGTTTTTACTTTTTCTGGATTAAGAATTTTATTTATCAATTCTACATAATGTCTCTGCAACATTCTTCGAGTTTCTTGAGCTATACCCTCTGTTGAAGTCAATGGCTTCCACACCGTCTTATACACATCATTAAGATAGTCTGTAAGAGAATAAGACGTTGGTGATGTATTTTGATTTCTATAAATATTACCTAAAACTGTTGTAGAAAGCATTGTCTCAAGATAACGACTTTGAATTATTGAAATATCTAAAACTACATCTATACCTAATTTTTCCATTATATAATTAGGGTAGAGCCATATTGGAGCTTCAAAAACTTGACGTCCTATATATTTTACCGCTTGCTTTTGCTTCGCTGCAGCAGGTATTTCATAAGGAATATGGTTAGGTAGGTTGTTAAGATAACGTCCACCTATATTTTTTACGACGTGACCAGCATAACGTATAAACTGACTTTTTACAGCATACCACATCTCTTCCAAATCGTCTGTACGATCATTAGTTTGCTTTGTCCATGTAGGAAGTCCTTTTATTACTCTTTTAAGATTTTGTATTCCATAGTTACTAGCAATAACGTTATTATCCCCAAGATCTTCTACTTGTGAACGAGGATCTTCATCTCTGCCCTCACCAGAAAACCATAAACGACTATTTTTTGATAATATTGCAGTTGTTTCCGTCATTAATTTCTCTTTTTCCTCAAACTCATCTTTAAATTCAGGACGGTATTGGTAGCCCCATTTTATTGCCCATTTATCATAGTCATTTATTCGAGGAAACAATCCCTTTTCACTAATATTATCTTCAGGTTGTGCAACATAGTTAAATCGTGCATAATCCATAATACTCGCAGTATGTCCATGTTTCTCTACCCATGCCTTATCTCGTAACTTTTCGACAGGAGTTGAACTACTAGCACCCATATTATGTCTTAAACCTAAAGCATGCCCTATTTCATGACTTGAAACAAATCGGATTAGTTGTCCCATTAACTCGGGAGAGAATTTCATTGTTTGAGCTCTTTTATCCAATGGACCACATTGAACCATATACCATTTTGTCAATAAATTCATCACATTATGATACCAACATACATGACTCTCTATTATTTGGCCACTTCGAGGATCTGAGATATGAGGTCCATAAGCATTTTCTATCTCAGCAGGTAAATAGCGTAAAAAACTATATCGTGCATCATCTATACTAATATCGCTTGGACAATCTTTTGCCTGTATAGCATTTTTAAATCCTGCAGCCTCAAAAGCAACATTCCAATCTTCAATACCAGCTTTAAGATAAGGAACCCACTGTTTTGGTGTAGCAGGGTCGATATAAAATATTATTGGTTTAATTGGTTCTACCAATTCTCCTTTTTTATATTTTTTGATATCCTTAGGAATAAGTTCAAATCTAGAAATTACTTGTTCGTGCTCAGCTTTTGTTTGCGTATCATTGAATAAGGTAAGAGGCTGAGTAAAATAACCTACTCGTTTATCCCACAAACGTTTTCTCATCGGCACCTTTGGAAGTAAAACTATACTTGTATTTAAACCTATTGTAATTGAGCCAGTAAATGATGCTCTAACCATTGATGGCGTATTAGGGGCACTGTATGTTCGAGTTGATGCCACCTCAAGATTTATAGGATAAACTTTCATTGTATCTATAAAAGTTCTATCAGATTGCAAACTACCAATATTCAAAAATTTATAATCTGATGGCGCAAAACTCAACAGACTATTATCTTTGGCAAATAAAGTTGTAATATCAACAAGTTGAGCTTTAGTTTTTTTATTTCGCCCTATAACTTTTAATGCAGCAACAATTGGATCAGCAGTTGAAGCAGTAAGAGTCTTATATATACGATTCTTAGGATCGGCTTCATTAGTATTTACATAAGCACGCAATAATAATGTTTTTTTATCTCGCTGCTGAAAATATATTGTATTCTCTGTTAACTCTTCTCCTGCAAACTTTCCAAATCCTTGTGGAACAGCTGTAAAACGAGTAACTGCTAAAAGATATCTGCCTATTACTGAGTCAGGAACTTCAATATACCATTTATCTTCTATATGTCTAACTGTAAAGAGTCCTTTTTGTTCACTTCCGCCTTTAGCAATTAAAGCCTCGTAAGGTGTCTTCTCCTTTTTCTTGTCTTTTTTTTCTGTCTTTACAACATCATTTTTTTGCTTTAAAGTATCAGATACAAAACTTGAATACAAGTGTACTGCACTAGCATTAGTTACTCCTACTGCACTAAATAAAGCAAAAGTAGTAGTTCCTATTATTAATTGTTTTATCATTATAATAAAAATAAATTAGTTTTTACATTGTTTTTCTATTGAACCTATTGATAGTAACAAGCTAATATTACCAGCCAAATACTCTCACGTCATGAAGCCATCTTCCTTGTGAACGCAATACTTGTTCTATTATATCTCTACCAACTCCATATCCGCCTTTTACATCACTAATATATAATGCTACAGATTTAATATCACTACTAGCATCCTTTGGACAACATGCACAGCGTATACCTTGCATTATTTGAAAATCGGGTATATCATCTCCTACATATATAACCTCATCAGGTGATAAATGATATTTATGAAGAAAATCGTTCCATGCATGAATTTTTACAGAAGAGTTCATATAAATATCTCTAACTCCAAGACTCTCATAACGGCGTTTTATATCATCCGTTCCACCACCTGTTATAATACCAATATTAAGTCCTACCTCTTGGGCAAGTTGAATAGCATACCCATCTTTTACATTCAGAGTTCTGATAGGTACACCAGTTTCATCCATACCAACTGTTGAACAAGATAGCACTCCATCTATATCAAATACGATTGCCTTTATAATTTTTAAATCATAATTTATCATACTTTTTCAATGTCTATTGTTTTATTTATAATCATTAATTAAAAATCTTAACTAAGATTATATTTACTTTATCGTTTCCTGTATTGAATATGTTAGTTGTTTATATATTAATTTATTGTTTTCATCATTAGCCATAAGTTCTAAATGCTTTGTTATAGTATCAAAGTCCAAACGTGAAGCTGGTCCTGTTTGTGCTTCAAAAGGCGATAATTTATGTACTTTAGATGCTGTTTCGTCTATTAAAGGCAAAATAATATCAAATGGTAGCCCATGCTCATTAAGTATTTCCGAAGCCTTAAAATAACAATGATTTACAAAATTACATGCCCATACTGCTGCAAAATGTAAATATTTACGTTGTTCCGAATTTACTATATGCACATTGGAACTTATACTATAAGCCAAAGATAATATTTTTTCCAAAGTACCTTTATTTGCTGCTTCAAGACAAATTGGTAAATTACTAAAATCTAATATTTTTTTCTTACTAAAAGTCTGCAATGGATAAAAAACGCCTATATTGTATTTGTTATTTTCTAATATATTTAAAGGTGTTACCCCTGAAGTATGAAGAATAATTTTATTAGGTACCAAAACGGAAAGCTTTGATATTATAGCAGGTAATACTTTATCGGCGACTGCAACTATATATATATCAGACTTATCATTAATTGCATCCAATCTATTTGTCGCAAACGCATTAACTCTACATGATAAAGACATAGCATGCTGTAATGTACGGCTACATATTTGAATAATATTATGACCAGCCGCTTCAAGAGCTATAGTCAAATTAATAGCTAAATTACCCGATCCAATTATCGATATATTCATAATTGATTACAAAATTAGCAAATTACATAGAAAAGCATTTAAATAAATAACTTTTTTTAAAAATATTTGCTATTTTTGCAATTACCTTAATTCCGCAGTATTTTTTCTTGTGAGAAAATTTTATATGTTGAGGTG